>JBDTXQ010000136.1:0-7034 GCA_040006115.1 Usitatibacter sp. | reverse complement strand
CGCTCTCCTGCTGGTTCACCTCGACGACGCGGTCGATGCGCGAGCGGTCGAAGATTTTCGGCAGGTAGGCTTCGGGCCACTTGCGGATTCCGGGGACCTGCGCGCCCGGCAAGGGCTGCACGCCGATCACCTGGATCGCGGGATTCTTCTCCTTGAAGAAGCGCGAGCAGCCCATGATCGTGCCGGTGGTGCCCATGGTCGCCACGAAGTGCGTGATTTTCCCCTTGGTGTCGCGCCAGATCTCGGGTCCGGTGCCCACGTAGTGCGCGAGCGGATTGTCGGGGTTGGCGAACTGGTCGAGGATCACGCCCTCCCCCGCCGCGCGCATGCGCTCGGCGGTGTCGCGCGCGAGCTCCATTCCACCCTTCTCGGGCGTGAGGACGAACTGCGCGCCGAAAGCCGCCATGGTCTGGCGGCGCTCGATGGACAGATGCTCGGGCATTACCAGCACCATCCGGTAGCCGCGCATCGCCGCGACCATCGCGAGCGCAATGCCGGTGTTGCCGCTGGTAGCCTCGATCAGCGTGTCGCCGGGCTTGATCTCACCGCGCTTCTCGGCACCCAGGATCATGGAGAGCGCGGGGCGGTCCTTGACCGACCCCGCCGGATTGTTGCCCTCGAGCTTGGCGAGGAGCGTGTTGCCGCCCACGCCGGGAATGCGCTGCAGCTTTACGAGCGGCGTATTGCCGACGTACTGGTCGAGCGTGGGGAGCATGGGGCCCAATGAATGAAAAGCCCCGCGCTCGGCGGGGCTGGATTGCGAGCGAAAGTAAGGATATTACTTCTTCGCCTTCTCATCTTCCTTCTTCTTGTCCGCGGCTGCCTTGTCGGCGGCGGCTTTCTTTTCGGCGGCGGCTTTCTTCTCTTGCTTGGCCTTGTCGGCGGCAGCCTTCTTCTCGGCGGCGGCTTTCTCGGCCGCGGCTTTCTTCTCGGCGGCGGCCTTTTCCTTGGCTGCCTTCTTCTCGGCCGCGGCCTTGTCGGCTGCGGCTTTCTTGTCGGCCTTCTCGGTCGCCGCGTCTATCTTGCCCGCCTTTTCCTTCACGTCGGCCTTGACGGTGCTGCCGGCCTGCTTGGCGGACGCCTTCATGTCGGTGCCCGCTTCCTTCATGGAAGCCTTCGCGTCGGTCGCCTTCTCCTTCACCGTGGCTTTCGAGTCCGTGGCCTTTTCCTTCGTGGTGGCCATGGCGTCGGAAGTCTTCTGCTTCGTGCTCGCGGCGGCGGCCTTGGTGTCGGCCTTCATTTCGGAGGCCTTCTCCTTCACGGCGGCCTTGGCCTCGGATGCCTTCTCCTTGGTCTTGTCGGCAGCGGCTTCGACCTTCCTCTCCATCTTCTCGGTCTTGGCCTCGGCCTTCACCGGCACCGTGGTGCCGGACAGCATGATGTCGCCCTTGATCTTCTCGAAGGTCACGTCGCCCACGCCATCGACCTTCTTGATGTCCTCGAGCGTCTTGAACGAGCCGTTCTTCTTGCGGTAGTCGATGATGGCTTGCGCCTTCACCGGGCCGATGCCGTTCAGCGACTCGAGCTGTTCTTTGGTTGCGGAGTTGATGTTGACTGCGGCAATTGCCATGCCCACGTAGGCCAGCAAAGCCGCGAAAAGCAATGCGACTTTCTTCACGTTGTTCTCCTGTTAGCGAATGTTGTCTTTGTATCGGCGGAGACTGGCGCGCCACGAGGAACAACTTGCTGGCACCGTCCTTCACCTCCCGTCGCCTTGGCGCCCTACGACCCCCGGCGTCAAAACGCGCTTGATTATACGGGGTTTTTGGGATCCCGCACGACTTCCAGCCGAACGTCGTCGGCGCACACCCTGCCGCGCCCGTCCAGCGCCACGCCCAGCTCGATGAAAGGGGCGCCTGCGGGCACCTCAATCTCCACCGCGATTCGCTGCCAGGCGCGCGTTCCCGAGACGAGCCGCTTGTCGTGGGCGAACGATGCTCCGCGCGCCATCACGTAGGGCCCCGCCCCGTCGCCGGCGACGCCCTCGACGCGAATCGCCGCGGAGAAACGCACGCGCGCGCCGCGCAGCGCCGCGATGTCGAACACGCCCTGGCTCGCGAGCGCCCACGGCTCATTGCCCGCGGGCTCGATGCACAGGCTCGCCTTGCCCGAGGCGGGCGAGCGTTCGTCCAGGAAGAAGCGGAACGACTTCGGGTCCGCGTGCATGGTGCAGTCCCAGCCCGAGGGGCAAGGCCGCGCGGTCGCGGGCTCCTCGAAACCGGGATTCTTGAGCGCGATCTCGCGCAAGGCAGGCGCCTCGGTCGAGGCGGGCGACTCGCGCGCCGGCTGCGCCGCGCACGCGCCGAGCGCCGCCAGGGCCAGGGTCATCGCGGCCGGCACTCTCACCGGACTGGCTCCTTCGCGACGCGCGAGGCGACATAGCGTCCCACGCCTTGCTCGACGTCGAGGAATGGCTGGTCGTAGCCCGCGCCGCGCAACGCCGAAATGTCGGCCCGTGTGAAGCTCTGGTACTTGCCGACGAGCTGCGCGGGGAACGGCACGTACTCGATTGCGCCAGCCGAGCGCAGCTCCCCGAGCGACATCGCCTTCTCGCCGCGCGAGGCGCGAATCGCGTTGACCGTGGTGCGCGCTACGTCGTTGAAGCTTTGCGCGCGGCCGGTACCGACATTGAAGATCCCGGAGATCTCCGGGTGGTCGAGGAAGAAGAGGTTCACGGCGACCACGTCGTCCACGCAGATGAAGTCGCGATTCTGCTCGCCCGGGCCGTAGCCGGCGCTGCCCTCGAAGAGCTTCACGCGCCCCTCGTCGAGGTACTGGCTGTAGAAATGGAACGCCACCGAGGCCATGCGCCCCTTGTGCGCCTCGCGCGGGCCGTACACGTTGAAGTAGCGGAAGCCCGCGACCTGCGCGGTCGTGTGGGGAAGCTCGCGGCGCACCGCCTGGTCGAAGAGGAACTTGGAGTAGCCGTACACGTTGAGCGGCGCCTCGTGCTCGCGCGCTTCCCTGAATACCGTGCCGGCGCCGTACACCGAGGCGGAAGACGCGTAGATGAACGGGATCCCGCGCGCCTGGCACCAGCCCAGGAGCGCCAACGAATACTCGTAGTTGTTCGCCATCATGTAGCGCCCGTCGGTCTCCATGGTGTCGGAGCAGGCGCCCTGGTGAAGCACGGCGCTCACGCCCGCGTCGAAGTCGCCGTCCTCGATGCGCGCGGCGAGGTCGAGCTTGTCGATGAAGTCGGCGATCTCGAGGTCTCCCAGGTTGGCGACCTTGTCGGCCCGCGCGAGGTTGTCGACCGCGATCACGTCGTTCTCGCCGCGCGCGTTCAGCGCCTTCACGAGGTTCGATCCGATGAATCCGGCGGCGCCGGTGACCATGATTGCCATGACGATGCCTTGCTCTTGCGTTAGGGGCTGGCGGCGAGGCTCGCTGCGAGCTCTTCGCGGTGGACCACCGCGGTGCCGAGCTTGCCGACGACGATGCCTGCCGCGTGATTGGCGACGCGCATCGCGGCGTGCAGGCTCGCGCCCGCGGCCACCATGAGCGCGAGCGCTCCGATCACGGTGTCGCCCGCGCCGCTCACGTCGAACACCTCGCGCGCGCGCGTGGCCTCGTGATAGCTCTCGCTCGCCGTAAAGAGCGACATGCCCTCCTCGCTGCGCGTCACGATGAGGGCTTCCAGGTCGAGCTCGGCGCGCAGCTTCTGGGCACGGCGGGCGAAATCGGCCGCGTCGCTCCAGCGCCCCGCGACCTCGCGGAACTCGGAGCGGTTGGGCGTGAGGAGCGTGGCACCCCGGTAGCGGGCGTAATCGTGGCCCTTGGGGTCGACCAGCAAGGGCTTGCCTCGGGCGCGGGCGAGCCCGATCATCTTCTCCACGTGCGCGAGGCCGCCCTTGCCGTAGTCGGAAAGGATGACCGCGTCGGATTGGTCGAGGCGGCGCTCGAACTCGTCCAGCTTCGCGGCGAGCACCTCGTGGCTCGGCGCTCGCTCGAAGTCGATGCGCAGCAACTGCTGCTGCTGGCCGATCACGCGCAGCTTCACGGTCGTGGACAGCGACGCATCGCGATGCAGGGACGCATCAACCTTCTCGCCCGCGAGGAGCGTCTCGAGGGTTGCCGCGGCCTCATCGTCGCCGACCACCGCGAGGAGCGTGGCCCTGCCATCGAGCGCGCTCACGTTGCGCGCCACGTTGGCCGCGCCGCCGGGGCGCTCCTCGGTGCGCTTCACGTGCACGATCGGCACCGGCGCTTCCGGCGAGATCCGGCTCACGTCGCCGAACCAGTAGCGGTCGAGCATCACGTCGCCCACCACGAGCACGCGAGCCCGCGAGAAGTCCGGAAGCTTCACGCCTCGTACCTGCCGCGCCCGATGGGGTAGTACTCGAGACCGTGGGCGCGCACCGCGGCGGGCTCGTAGAGGTTGCGCCCGTCGAAGATGACCGGCGACTTGAGCGCGGCCTTCAACGCCGTGAAATCGGGGCTGCGGAAGGCCTTCCACTCGGTCATGATCACGAGCGCATCGGCACCCTTCACCGCGTCCATGGCGCTCTCCACGAAGCTCACGGACTTCTCCTTGCCGTAGATGTGGCGCGCTTCCGGCATCGCCACCGGGTCGAACGCCGTCACCTGAGCGCCGCGCTTGAGGAGCGCCTCGATGATCACGCGCGCCGGGGCCTCGCGCATGTCGTCGGTGTTGGGCTTGAACGCGAGCCCCCAGAGCGCGAAGCGCTTGCCCTTCAGGTCCTCGCCGAAGCGCCGCGCGACCTTCTCGGCGACGACGCCCTTCTGGCGGTCGTTGGCCTCCTCCACCGCGCGCACGACCTTGAGGTCGAGCCCGTGCTCCTGCCCGGTACGCAGCAGCGCCACCACGTCCTTCGGAAAGCACGAGCCGCCGTAGCCGGCACCCGGATAGAGGAAGTGGTAGCCGATGCGCGGGTCCGAACCGATGCCGATCCTCACGTGCTCGATGTCGGCGCCGAGGCGCTCGGCGAGGAGCGCCAGCTCGTTCATGAACGAGATGCGCGTGGCGAGCATCGCGTTGGCGGCGTACTTGGTGAGCTCCGCGGAGCGGATGTCCATCACCTGCAGGCGCTCGTGGTTGCGTTGGAAGGGCCCGTAGAGCTCACGCATGGTGGCGATCGCGTCCGGGTCCTCGGCGCCGATCACGATGCGGTCCGGGCGCATGAAATCCTCGACGGCCGCGCCCTCCTTGAGGAACTCGGGGTTCGACACCATGGAGAAGGCGTGGGTGGCGCCGCGTTTCGCGAGGGTCGCGGCAACGGCGTCGCGCACCTTGTCGGCCGTGCCGACAGGAACGGTCGACTTGTCGACGATCACCCGCGGGCCGTCCATGTGGGTGGCGATGTTGCGCGCCGCGGCGATCACGTACTGGAGGTCCGCGGAGCCGTCCTCGCCGGGGGGCGTGCCGACCGCGATCATCTGCAGCTTCGCGTATGTGGCGCTCTGCTTCGCGTCGGTGGTGAACGCGAGCCGCCCGCTCGCCACGTTGTTGCGCACGACTTCCTTCAGCCCGGGCTCGAAGATCGGGATCTCGCCCGAGCGCAGCATGCCGATCTTGCGCTCGTCTACGTCGAAGCAGAGGACATCGTTGCCTACGTCGGCGAGGCAGGCTCCGGTCACGAGGCCGACGTACCCGGTTCCGATGATGCTCACTTTCATGCAGTGGCTCCGGCGTCGAGGGATTCACGGATCGTGGCGAGCATCTGCGCGGGATCGGCGGCCTGGGTGATGGGCCGGCCGATGACGAGGTAGTTGGCACCGAGGCGTACCGCTTCGACCGGCGTCACCACGCGCACCTGGTCGTCCTTCGTGTCGTTGTTCAAGCGAATCCCCGGGGTCACGAGTATGAAATCTTCGCCCGCGGCCTTGCGGATCAACGGGGCTTCCTGCGCCGAGCAGACGACACCGTCGAGCCCGCTCGCACGAGTGAGGCGCGCAAGGCGCTCGACGTTCTCCATCAACGAGCCGTGCAGCCCGACTCGCTCGAGGTCCGCGTCGGCGAGGCTGGTGAGGATGGTGACGGCGATGAGGATCGGCGGGCGCGCCACGGCCTCGATCGACTCGCGCGCGGCGCGCAGCATCGCCTCGCCGCCGCTCGCGTGCACGTTGAGCATCCACACGCCGATGCGCGCCGCCGAGCGGCACGCCCCGGCCACCGTATTGGGGATGTCGTGGAACTTGAGGTCGAGGAACACTTCGAAGCCACGCTCCTGCAGCTTGTGGACGACCGCGGGGCCGGCGGCGACGAACAGCTCCTTGCCGACTTTCACGCGGCACAGCTTCGCGTCGAGGCGCGCGGCCAGCGCGAGCGCGGCATCGGCGTCGGGCACGTCGAGGGCCACGATGATTCGCTTATTGTCCAATCTGCATCCTCGAGAGGTGCCGTCCGGGGCTTTCGAGCTCGGCGGTTCGGCGCGGCGCGAAGGTCTCCCACCCGCCGCATGCGGGACATTGCCAGAAGAACTGGCGCGCCTTGAACCCGCAGTTGGCGCACAGGTACACGGCGAGCGCCTGCGCGTGCGAATGCACCAGGTCCTTCATGAGCTGGAGATCCTGGCGGCGCTCCGGCGGCGCGCGCACCATCTCGGCGTCGATCAAGTGGTCGAGGCCCACCAGCGTGGGATTGCGGCGCACCTCGTCCCTCACCAGCCGCCATGCCGCCTCGTCGCCTTCGTGCTCGGCGGTGGCCTGGTAAACGACGTTGAGGAGGTCGAGGCCCGGGTAGCGATGCTGCAGGCCGCGCAGCAGCGCCAGCCCCTCGCCGCCGCGGCCGAGCGCCTTGTAGCTTTCCATCATGCCTTCGGCCACCAACCCGAAGTACGCGGGGTCCTGCGCCTCGATCGCCTTCCACGCGTCGATCGCCTCGGCGTGCTTGCCGGCGCGCGCGAGCCACTCGCCGCGCAGCAGGTTGGCGCGCACGCATTTGCGATTGGCGTCGAGCGCCTTGCTGAGGAATTTCTGCGCGTCCTCGGGGCGGCCGTGGACCTGCGCGGTGCTGGCGAGCTCGCAGTAGTAGTTGGCGATCTCCTTCTGGTAGTTGCGCTTGGCGCTCA
>JBDTXQ010000135.1:0-7072 GCA_040006115.1 Usitatibacter sp. | reverse complement strand
GATCAACGCTTGCATGCCAGACAGGCTGCGAATCACGACGCTCGCCACTGCACCGTTCGCGGGGACCACGTTCTTGTTGATGAGCGAGAACGCGTGGTTTATCGAGCTCATGTAATTCCGAAGCTCATGAATGAAAGCGCCTTGGTTCACGAGCGCGATACGCTCCACCTCGGCCGCCAGGACGCCCTGCCCGTAAGCGTATTCCCTCACTGCGTCGGCGATAGCGTTGTCGAGGCACCGATTGAGGGTGTGGAACTCTTCAATCGAAATGCCGGCATTGAGCTCGAATGCCAGCTCGGTAATCGCCTGGCACAGGTCCCCGTAATCATGCACGACTTGGTCGATCGTGAATCCGTCCCGGAACAGCTCGCGCCCACGGAGGGTTGCCGTTTCCCCCATCTCCGACAGCGCCCGATTCGCGCCGCCGGACAAGCCCGAGACTCGTCGGCTTTGGACGCTATCTGCGTGCGTGTCGGCCCGGAGCGTTTCTATCAGCTGGTCGAGGAACTGCGGGATTCCGTGTTTGAGTGCCGGCTCGAGCGACTCACGGGCAGGACGCAGGACAGCCTTGACCTTGCATCGGTCAATTAGCTCCACGCGGTGTTTGGCAAGGAAGTCGTACAGCACTGGAGAAGACTAGTCTTGCGGATTGAACCGGTCTGTGCGTTTCCGCACGTTGCGAGGGTTGACACTGCGTCAGCGCCTTCCTTGACGCGACGCATATCGAGGGCGACAGTGCGCTCTTCGGCTTGGACCGATCTCGGTGGACTTGTGAAAATCAGTGGTTGGCAAGGAAGGCTCGACGCGGCGACGTCCGAAGCGCATATCGTTGCATTGGTTAGCGAGTTCGCCGTGACTCTCACACCCGACGAGGTAGAGCACCTTCCGGAGCCCTGTTCCGTCGAGGAGCTGAGCGATGCTCGTCGCATTATTCGATGCGCCTTACGGCTCGTGCATGTGCAAGACACCGGCGAGGCGTTGGTGCCAGCGGCGCATCGAAAGGTGACGAGTTTCTTCATGAAGGCGGCGCTTCGTCTGGTCGAAATCCAAGACGCCGAGTCACGACACGAGCCGCCGAGCCCTCGATCCCGAGGCCGTATCAATTGCTGAGAAGGAGCCGGCCACTGAGCTAGCCCCCGCGCATCCGGTATGCCCGCAAAGGAACGTGACAAATCCGGCGACTGTTGGCGGGTCTTAGCGGTTGTGGGCGGGCGCTAAGTGAGTTAAAACACCTTAATATTCAATCTGTTAATCCGCAGGTCCCTGGTTCGAGTCCAGGTCGGGGAGCCAAATCCATCAAAGGCTCAGCAACTCTCTAAGCCGTTCTTCGCTACCCGCCGAAGCGAAAACGTAGCGAGCTGCACTACGTTCCCCGCGGCCCTGCCTGATTCGATTCGAGATGCAGCAGCGGCCAAATGATCGCTGCAAACTTCGCGCGCTCGTACGCCCCATCTCCAACTGTCGTACGCTGCGCCTCACAGGCGTGCGCGGCGTTGTTCGCGGTGGTCCAATTGGGCATGCTGCTGCTTGCCGACGCTAACGACCGGGAGGATGGCGGAATGGGGCATACCCTGTTCACAATATCCGTAGTGGCATTCATGGTCGTGGTGGCCGCGAAGGGTGCCCGCCAGCATTGGCGCAAGACCCGGGCGCTGAGCATGCAGCCGGAGATCGAGTCCACGGTGATCTCGAGCGAACGTTTCCGGATGGTGGATGCGGAATTCAACGGTTTCCGGATCGAGACGCGCTTCGACGTTCCGGGAAGAGGCGTCCTCACGCACGAGCACTTTGCCTCGGAGGGTAAGGCCATCCTGTTCTCACGCATCCACAAGGTGGGCTCGAGACATCGGGTGATCCCAAGCCTGGACGCGGGCAAGGCTTTCCTGCCGCAGGACTTCGAGCGTCAACCCCCGCCCGACGTCGAGGACTCCCCCCTGGCCTTGCTCGGACTCTCGGTCATCATCGTTATCCTTTTCCTGGGCGCCATCGTCTACGGAGTTGTGAAGGTATTCTCAGAGCGTTGAGTCGAATGGCTTATAGGCGAGCGGGAGGGTACGTCATGTGCCGGGAGCCACAATAGCGTTCGCACCTATTTTCGAGACTCACGCCATGCGCCGCGTCCATCTTTGCCTTTCCGCGTTGGGGACCCTCGTGGCCTTCGATTCCGCCGCGGCAACTCTCTACAAATCGATCGACGCGAATGGTCGCGTCACTTTCAGCAACGTAGTTCCCGCGCCCGGCGAGCGAGCCCAAGCGATGGAGATCGACACCTCAGTGAGGCCCGCCCCTGCGCTGATCGCCCCCGGCTCACCCGAGGCGTTGCGGCAACAAAGGACGCGCGAGAACGAAGAGATACTCCTGCGGCGCCCCAGCGACGACGGGGTCGAGGTGCGCCTTGCCGAAAGGAAACTCCTCGAGGCGAAGGCGGCACTTGAAAACGCCATGAACAATTCCGTCGCCGAGGACTGGATCTACCTGGGCGGCGGGTTGCCGCGGCAGGGTGCCCGGCCGTATTCCAACCCCACGCGGCGAATGCCCACAGAGGAATTCGCCGCACGTCTCGAAGCGCTCGAAGTGGCGATCAAGCTCGCAGAGGCGGACCTGGCTGCCGCGGAGCGCCGCCAGCGCCTGTCCTGACGAGTTGACACAACAAAAAAGCCGGCGATGCCGGCTTTTTCTTTTGCAAGTCCCCGCGCCGTCAGCTGCATTCCTTCCCGTACGCCGCGCGCGCGCCGGCCGCCTTCGCCTCCGACTGCGTCATGTACTCGCCGTGCTTCGTCCTGCCGTACCACATGTCCTTCTCGCAGTGATACACCTTCGATTTCGAGTTCACCCACACCTTGCCTGAACCACCGCCGGCCGCGGCCACTTTCGGGCGCTCCCACTTTTGCGTCGGTTGCGTCTTCGCCCCGCGATCGCTTGAGCTCGACGTCGATTGCGTCGACCGGGTCGGGGTCGCGGCCTTGTTCTCGGGTGCGGGCGCCATCGTCGGCGGGGCCTTGGTGGTCGTGGGCTTCGCAGCGGGGCCGTACCATTCCTTCACGCCCTTGTGGCCGGAGCAGGCACCCGACTTCGAGTCCGCCTCCGTGTACGTTCCGTCCTTGCATTCACCTGTCGCGTTGGCGGGCTTCATATGCGCTTCCGCCTTCGCGAACCAGTCCTTTACGCCGCCGTGCGACGAGCAAGCGCCCTCCTTCTGGTCGGCCTTGGTATAGCTGCCGTCCTTGCATTCGCCGGTGGCGTCCGCAGGGGCCTTGGCGAAAACGGAGAAGGCAGCGAGGCCGCAGGAAATCAACGTTGCTACGAGAATCGGTCGGGTCGTCATGGAGGATCGCGATGGGTTGTTGGTGTGAGCCGATCATCGACGGTATTTGCCGCGTTACTCAATCAGAAGCCGCAACCCTCGCCGTAGGAGAAGGCCTACAATCCGGTTGCCCTGCCGGGCCACTACTTGATCGAAAGCCCGCCGTCCACCATCAGCGTGGTGCCGGTGATGAACGAAGCCTCGTCGCTCGCGAGCCAGAGGATTGGCCAGGCGATCTCCTCGGGCGAGGCCCAGCGTGCCAGCAGCGAGGTCTCCTGGCGTTCGGTCTTGAGTGTCAAGACGCTCTTTCCCGTGGCCTTGGCGCGCTCGATGTGGAATTCGGTGAGCGTGGAGCCGGGACACACCGCATTGGCGCGAACGCCATGGGCTGACTCTTCAAATGCCAACGTGCGCGTCATCGCGAGCATGCCGGCCTTGGTCGCGTCGTAGAGGCCCATCCCCTTGCGTCCCGCGACGGCGTAGCACGAGGAGACGTTGATGATGCTCGCACGACCCGCCTTGCGCAGCGCCGGCAGGGCCGCCTTGCAGTAGTTCGCGGCGCCGATCAGGTTTACGCCGACCACGGCCTGCCATTCTTCGTGAGTGGCGTCGGCAAGCGACGCGTAGTTGCGCATCGAAGCGTTGTTCACCAGTACGTCGAGGCGGCCGAAGGCTTCCAGCGCTTGTTTCACCGCCCGCACGGCCTTGTCCTCATCGGCCACGTCCGCCGCGAAGGTTGCGACGCGAGCGTCCCGGACATCCCTGCAAATGGATTTCGCGGTGGTTTCGAGCGCATCGGTGTTGGCGTCGACCAACATCACCGCCGCACCTTCCGCGCAGAACACCTGCGCGGTCGCAGCCCCGATCCCGGCGCCGCCACCCGTGATGAGCGCGACTTTACCCGCGAGCCTGTTCATGAGCCTATTGCGCCGTGGCGCCGGTGTCCTTGATCACCTTGCCCCAACGCGGGATCTCAGAACGGATCCATTGTGCAAACTGCTCGGGCGTTCCGGCGACGAGCTCCATCTGCATCGCGTCGAGCTTGGCGCGCACCTCGGGCATGTGGAGGATCCGGACGATCTCGCGGTTGTAGCGGTCGATGATCGGCTTGGGCGTTCCCCCGGGCGCGAGAAATCCGATCCAGGTCTCCGCGAGGAAATCCGGATACCCCTGCTCGATCATGGTCGCCACCTCGGGCGTGGCCGCGAAGCGCCTCTGGCCCGTGGAAGCGATCGCCTTCGCGCGCCCATCCTTCACGAACTCGAGGATGTTCCCCGGCACGAAGAAGGCCGCGCTCACCTGCCCGCCGATGAGGTCCACGACCGCGGGGCTCGAGCCCTTGTAAGGCACGTGAACGAGGTCGATGGGCGCCCGCGACTTCAGCATCTCCATGGTGAGGTGCGAGGCGCTCCCGATCGCGACCGATGCATACGAGAGCTTGCCGGGATTGGCCTTCGCGTAGGCGACGAATTCCGCGACGTTCTTCACCGGCACGCTCGGATGCACCGCGAGGAATTGCGGCGCGGTCACGGCGAGCGTGATCGGCGCCAGGTCCTTCAAGGGGTCGTAAGGAAGGTTGGCAAAGAGCGTCGGGTTGATCGCGATCGGGCCGTTGTATCCGACGAGGAGCGTATAGCCGTCGGGCGGCGACTTCGCGACCAGGTCCGCGCCGATGTTGCCGCCGCCCCCGCCCTTGTTCTCGACCACCACGGGCCGGCCGAACGCCTTCGCAAGCTCGGGGGCAACCAAGCGCGCCACTACGTCGTTGGTGCCGCCCACGATCGGCACGATGATGCGCACGGTCTTGGTAGGCGTCCATTCCTGCGCATCGACCGGCGCCGCGAACACGGCGACCGCGAGGGCCAGCGCAAATGCTGCGCGGCGCGTCATATCGAGTAGACCGGCCGCTCGAGCCCGTCCGCCAGGTGCTCGCGCGCCCACTCCTGCGGCTTCACTTTCCGGTCGAGGAGCACGCCCGCCGCGCGTACCCGCTGCTTCGCCGCGTCGAGCGCGGGCGGGTCGGCGCCCTGCTCCACCGCCTTCGCCGCTTCGTAGAGCATGTATCGCGCCATGGCGATCGCCTTGTCGGTGGGCAGCAGCTTCTCGCGCTCGAGGTCCTGGATCGGCCCCATGCTCTCCTGCAGCGACGCGTCCTGCATCGAAAAGCCGAAGACCCCGCTGTACGCGCGCTTGTCCTTCTGCGCCGCGCGGTCGATGAGATAGTCGTTGGCCTTGTTCGCCACAGGCACGAAGGTCCCGGGGATGTACTCGACGTGGATGCCTTTGCCGGACTGCATCGCCTCGCGCTCCTCGGCGGAGAGCGGCTCGTCGGGGCGCCAGTTCATGCTCCATGACCAGCAATGCTCGTCATCGATCGGCACCCACACGTGGCCGCCGAGCGCGTGGTGGCCGAAGGGCGGGATCAGCGTGAACCAGGGGAAGAGCCACTGCGTGATGCGCCAATAGTACGAATCGGGCTCGCCATTCCTGCGCCCGTAGAGCGTGAGGCCGAAGTCGCTTTTCTCGATGTCGAAGACCACGTTGCCATCGGCGCGGATGTAGTCGTTGGCCTTCACGCCCTTGAACGTGGGATCGCTCTCCATCTCGTAGCGGTGGACGTAGGAGACGTGCGCGGTGTCGATGCCGCCTTCCATTGCCTGCAGGTAGTTGCTCTCCTGCAGGCGCTTGGAGACGAAGACGTGGCTTTCCGGAAGGCCGCACCATTCGACCTCCGGCGGCGCGGGCTCCTTCCCCTTCGGTCCCAAGTAGGCCCACACGATGCCGCCGCGTTCGATGCACGGGTAGGCCTTGATCGACATGAGCTTGCACACTTGCGGCGCCGAGGGCACGTCGACGCAGGTGCCGTCGCGCGCGTACTTGAGGCCGTGGTACGAGCAGCGAATGCCGTTCTCCTCGTTGCGCCCGAAGTAGAGCGAGGCGCCGCGGTGGGCGCAGAACTCGTCAACAAGGCCGACCTTGCCCTCGGTGTCGCGGAAGGCGAGGAGCCTCTCGCCGAGGATGTGCACGCGCTGCTGCGGCCCGTCGGGCTCGGCGATCTCGCTCGTCATGAGGACGGGGACCCAGTAGCGGCGCATGAGGCCGCCCATGGGAGTGCCGGGCCCGGTGCGCACCAGCGTCTGCGCCATTTCTCTTTCCATCTTCATCCCGCCTGGTGATGATCCCAGGTCATAGTATGCAAGACGGCGCCCGCGCAGGGGAGCGCGCGGCTCGCCTCAGCGCACGATCTGGGTAATGACCCCCGCGATCCCCGCGCCATAGATCCTGTCGCCCGAATAGAGTCCGGTGATGCGGTGCTCGCCCACTGCAAGTGCGCTCGTCGAGCACTTTGCCTCGCCGCCCGCGATCGACACGGTTTCGCAGCCCGTCATGGCGCCGCCGTTGTCGCGAAAAGAGATCGTTCCTGTCGGCTGGCCCGCCCCCCCCATGAGCTGCACCGTGAGGGTCACGCCTGCGCCGAAGTCCACGCTGTACGAGGACGAATCGATCCTCATCGCGACCGGTCCCGACCCCGGCGGCGGGGGAATCGGAGCGGGAGAGGGAGCGGGGGCCGGAATGGGCGCCGCGCTACCCGGCACGCTCGCGGCCGCGTCCAGGCCGAACCTCATCGCGGGCGCGCCTGACTCGGCCGCGCCGACATCAGGCGCCGCCCCGAGGAAATCGTCGTTGAAGTTCGCGATCCGCATGCCCTGATCGAAGCCCGGCGTGCCTTCGGCGAGCGCGTATCGCCCGCCCGCCTCGCTCTGCCAT
>JBDTXQ010000134.1:0-7150 GCA_040006115.1 Usitatibacter sp. | reverse complement strand
ACCGCAGGCGCCGTGAGCCGCGCGGAAGATCGCCCACCGCCCCGGGGATCGCGAATGCCGTACTTGCGCAGGTACGTGTAGTCCGCATGCCCGGGCCGGAACGACGCGGCGATCTTGGCGTAGTCCTTCGGGCGCTGGTCGACGTTGCGGATGAGGAGCGCGATCGGCGTGCCGGTGGTCTTGCCCTCGTACACGCCCGAGAGGATCTCCACCAGGTCGTCCTCGTGGCGCTGCGTCACGTGGCGCGAGGTGCCGGGCTTGCGGCGGTCGAGGTCGGGCTGGATGTCCGCCTCGCTCAACTCCATGCCGGGCGGGCAGCCGTCGATCACGCACCCGATCGCGGGGCCGTGGGATTCACCGAAGGTGGTGACGGTGAAGAGGGTGCCGAGGGTCGAGCCGGACATGGTGATGCGAGTTTACTGCATCCCGAGATCTGTTTATGGATCAACAGGATGCACTCTTGAGGTCATAAATTTTGACCTCAAGAGCGGCATGAGGCTCACGCCATTAGCCTGGCGGCAGTTATACCTATTTGGGTATAATGAACACGCCAAGCCTCAAACCGCTCTTTTGGGCGGGCAGCTCCAGGTCGGACCTCAAACGATTGCCCGCGCGCGTCGTAAACAGGTTCGGGTACGCGCTCTATCTGGCGCAGGCGGGAGCCAGACATCCTCATGCAAAGTCGTTGCATGGCTTCGGATCCGCCGAGAAGAAGGCGAAGCACGGGATATCGACCCCCAGGGAAGACATTGCATTGATTGCGACGCGCCTCAAAGCAGCTCTTCACACGGCCAAGGGCCTCTCATGACACGAAGGAAGCGACCACCGGTGAAAGTCGAACGCGGCAGCGGTAACGTCTATGCCGATCTCGGAGTCAGGGACCCCGATGCGATGCTCATCAAGGCCGAGCTTGCGTCTGCCATCGGATCCATCATCGACGAGCGCGGCTTGAAGCAGGCGCCCGCCGCTGAGCTCGTCGGCTTGACTCAACCAAGGCTTTCGAACCTGCTGCGGGGAAACTTCCGCGGACTCTCGGAGCGCCGGTTGATCGAGTGCCTTACCAGGCTCGGGCGAGACGTCGAAATTGTGGTCAAGAACAAGCCTCGCTCGCGGGCAGCCGGGCGCCTGTCGGTCGTCGTGATGTAAGCCGGTTGGCACTTGAGGTACCAATCACTGGAGCCTTTCGCGAGGATGCGTTGACGGCTGCTACCACCATCGCGCCCAAGGCTCACGCCATGAGCTTCGCGTGCCCGATCATGCACATTCAGCGACAGCTAATCACGCTTGACGTTAATACCGCCACGCGTTACTATTCGATGGCGATCCGGTCTTTCAAATGCACCGACACTCAAGCACTGTTCGGCCTGGTTCGCGTGCCACGCTTCTCTGCTATCGAGCGCACAGCGCTGCGAAAGCTCGTCCAGCTCGACATGGCGGAACGGCTCGACGATATGCGGTCACCGCCTGGAAACCGGCTCGAATCGCTCGCAGGCGATCGGGCCGGGCAATGGAGCGTCCGCATCAACGATCGATATCGCATCTGCTTTTTATGGATCGAAGGAAATGCCGAAGAAGTCGAAATCGTCGATTACCACTGAGCCGCGCCTCGCACCCGTCTCGCCCGGCGAGATGCTGGCCGAGGAATTCCTGAAGCCGATCGGGATGACGAACTATCGCCTCGCGAAGGAGATTCGGGTCCCGGCCCAGCGCATCGGCGAGATCATCGCGGGAAGACGCGCGATCACCGCCGATACGGATCTGCGTTTGTGCCGCTTCTTCGGCCTCACGGAAGGCTGGTGGCTGCGGCTACAGGCAGACCACGACACGCGCAAGGCCAAAGTCGAGCTGGCGAAGGAATTGGCGCGTATCACGCCGCTGAAGTGGACATCCTGATTCAGGTTTCACTTCCCCGCCCCCGGCGCATCCCTCATCTGCCGCGATAGCCGCCACGCCATCCCCGCGAGCACCATCACCGCGACGACGAGGATCGCCCACAGCACCACCTTGCGCGGATTGGCGTCCCCCATCAGCGAACGCCACGCCGATTCCTCGGCTGCGTTCGCGCGCACGTCGCCCACACGCGCCTCCGCAAGCTTCATCTCGGCCTGCGGCTCGTACCCGGGGATGAGCTCGTTCACCGAAAGGATCGAGCGCGCAGCCTGGCGATTGCCGAAGGCGAGTCGATAAGGCCCCGCGCCGCGCGCGACGAACACAACCTGCGCGGGACGCCACTGCACCTCCAGGCCCGGCGCCGCTCCCAGAGCGGGACTGCGCGAATCGAGCTGCGCCCTCACATGGCGGGCCGGCGTGCGCGCCACCTCCACCGCGGGCGACTCGATCGTCGCCCCTTCGCGCGTGAGGTTGTAGAACGTCGCGGCGGTAAGCGTGCGCCACGGCTGCTTCGCGTCGTCGCGCACGCTGAGCGTGATCGGCGCCACTGAATTGCGCGCGAGCGTCACGCGCACGGCCTCGATCGGCAGCCGCGCGCCCAGGTCGAACATGTATTCGCCGGCCTTCGTCCCGGGCTGCGCCACCGCCGCGCGCGTGGATCGCGGCGCGCGCGTGACCACCTCGTCGGAGATCGCGCGCACACCTGTGAGCATGAAAGCCTCGGGCGCGCCGGTGATGCGCAGGTACTTCGCGCGCGTGCCGCCGAGCTCCACGCGCGGCTGCTCGATCTTCGCCTCGCCCTGTTCTAGGCGCATGAGCGGCGCCTGGAATGCGACGCCGCGCCACGCCCTCAGGTCGTCGCTCGCCTCGACATTCACCTTCGCCACCTCGGTGCCAGCGTGCACGTCCCACGCAAGCGTGAGCGCCCGCAGCGGCGACTTGAACGCGCTCGCATCGACGAGCCATGCGGCGGTACGAGCCGGGGCGGGACGACCCGCGGGCCGCCCGTGCACCGAGACGATCGTGCCGCTCGCGTCGCTGCGCACCGTGACGTCGAGAGCGCCCTGCCCCACGGCGCGCGCCTCCTGCGCGGAGATCGGGAAGATCGGCAGCGCGACGGGCCTGGGCTCCTCGCGAACCGCCGCGGGCTCGCCAGCGAAGGCGATGGGCAGCGCCTCGCCCTGCGCATTGAAGAGCCGCAGGTCCGCGAGATCCGGCCGCGCGTCGCGATACGCCTCGAAGGGCAGCGTGAGTCGGTTCAGGGCATCGGCGCCTGAGACGGCCACCGGCGCGTCGAAGCGGAACTCGGCGGGCGATTGCGCCATCGCGGGCAGCGCCGCGGCCAACGCCAACGCGTGCATCATCTTCATGAAGCCTCCTGGGTCGCACGCGGCGGGACCGGCGAATACCCGATGACGAGCATCAGCACGCCCACGCCGATGAAAGACACGATGCGCTCGAGTCCTCCCAGCCGCGAGAGGTCCACCAGCACGAGCTTCACCACCACGACGCCCATGAGCGCCGCGCCCACCAGCCACAGGGCCCTCCTCGCGGTGCGCGTGGCGAAGAGCATGAGCGTCAGTGCGAGCGTCGCCCAGAAGATCGAGAGCGCCGCCTGCACCGCCACCGAGGCGAGCAATGCGTGGGACTGGTAAGCCACTCCGGTCCAGTGATGCATGGTGCGCAGCAGGATCGCGTTCAGCCAGATGAAGGCCACCGCCGCCGCGACTGCTTTGGTCCCCGTCCCCTTCAGCTCCCTGCCCGGATCGATGCCGCTTCGCGCGAGGGCGAGCCACCATGCGGCGATGGCGAAGATTGCGAGGATGTGACCCAGGTCGATCGCATTCACGATCGGCAGGTACGGCAGCGGCTCGCTTCCACCCCCATGGGAGAAATTGATGTGCAGCGACCAGACCAGCATCGCGGCCAGCAATGGCAGCGCCGCACCCCATCGATAGGCGCGCAGGTTGGTCGCCACTGGCCAGCGAATGTCGGCCGCGCGGCTCGAGATCGCTAGTAACACCAGCGCCGGCGCTACGATGCGCGCCGAGAGTGCCCACGCAGTTCCGGGCGCCGTGTATTCCGTGGCGAGCCATTCGATCTCCATCGCACCCAGCATGGCGATCACCACGGCGCCGATCGCGTGCGGCCAGGGCATCCACTGCCTCGGCATGCCGCGTTCATCGGCGCGCAACATCGCGAAGTGAGCGATGAGCGCGATCGGCCACGCGATCCATCCCAAGTCCTCGAACGGATGCGCATGCGTCCCGAAGCTCGCTACCGCGAACAGGAAAAGCAACGGCGCGAACACCCATTCGGGCCAGCGCGCATGTTCCCAGTGGGGCCGGCGTGCAAGCATCGCGAAGCCGGCAGTTGTCGCGGTCACGAAGAGGATCGCCGCGAAGAGCCGGTGGTCGCGATCCACGAAAGTGTGGATCTCGTTCGCGCCCGCGGCGACCCACCATCCGAGCCCCCACAGGAACGCGAAGGGCGCGAGCCCACGCTCCAGCGAGGTCGGCTTCGCCGATCCCATGATCAGCCGGTGCGTGACGAGCCCGGCGAGCGAGATGAGCACCATGCCGACGAACGCGGCGTCGACCAGCGGCGCCCCGCCCGGAAGCGACGGATACGCGCGGACGAACGCGCCGGCCGCTCCCACTTGCAGCAGCATCCCGAAGGCTCGCGCTAACGGCCGCGACTGCCGCACGCCCGCCCAGAAGATCGCCGCGCCCTCGAGCGCCCATGCGGCGCTGGTCCAGCGCGCGTCCAGGGCGAGCGGAATCGCGAGCGAAGCGAACACCACGCCCATCGCGAGGAACGATTCGGCGAGGAGCGCCCATCGCTCGCGGCTCGCGCGCGCAAGCACCGCCGCGAGCACGAGGTAGAACGCGCCCGCCGCGACGCTCGAGTACGCGAGCCCGAACTCCGAGCCGCGCATCAGCGCCGCCTGCAGGCCGAAGGCCGCGATCGGAGTTCCGAAGACGATGGTGCCGTCCACGTAGCTGCGATGGGCCGGCGCCTGCCTGCGCGTGAAGAGGATGCCGATCGCCACGTACATGAGGAAGAACGCGGCGAGGAACGCCTCCACGCTCTCGAAATACTCGGCCCGATACGAGCGCAGCCCCCACGCGAGGCCGATCAGGAAGGTGAACCCGAAGCCCACCAGGTTCAGCACGCGCCACGACTTGAACCACGCGATCGCGACGATGCCGGCGTTGAGCACCAGGAAATAGCTGAACAGCATCACGTGGCTGCCGTGGCCCGTGGAGGCGAGCACGGGCGCGAGGAAGCCGCCCGCGGCGCCGAACACGGCGAGGGCGAGGGAATCCTGCGCGATGGCGAGGAACGCGGAGAGCGCCGCGATGGCTGCGAGCATCACGAACGCCATGCCCGCCGGGATCAATCCATAGAGCCGCAGCGCGCCGAAGATCGTGAGGTAGAGGACCGCGACCCCCGCGCCCTGCAGGCTCAACGCATAGCCCGCGCGCCGCGCGCGCAGCTTCCATCCGAGGATGAGGAGGGCGAGTCCCACGGCCGCGACCGCCGCCACGCGCAGCTCGACCGGGACCAGCTGGTGCTCGACGCTGTACTTGATGAGGAACGCGAGGCCCACGAAGAGGACCACCAGGCCCACGCGCACGATGGTGTTGCCGCCGGTGAACCATTCGATGATGAAGTTGGGCTTGGCGGGACGCGCTGGCGCCTTCGCGGCCGGCGTGCGCGGCGTTTCGGGAACAACCGTCTCGGGCGCGGAAGGGCGAGGCTCGACTGCCGCGGGTGGCGTCGCTTCGGGAGTGGCCGGTGTCGCCGCAACCTCGCCGCCGCGCGTGACCACGAAGTCACTCGCACCGACCGTGAGGCTCTCCACGCGCGCAAGTCGCGCCTCGAGCGCGGAGACGCGTGCGATCAGCGCCGCGTCGGGCGGCCGAGCCGCGGCCTTGGGCGCCGGTGCCTTGCCAGCCTGCTGCGACTTGATGATCAATCCGACGATCGCGCCGAGGATACCGAGCGAAAGCGCGCCCCCCCATCCCGAGAGCGCCCCGCCGACGAGGATTCCGACCAACAGTCCGATCCAGCCCATCGATCCCTCCGTTCCCTTACTTCCAGTCGCCGCGCATCGCCTGCACCGTGGCCTGCAGGAATTCCGGCGTCGCGTGGGCAGGATCCACGGCCGGCGCGCCTTGCAGCGCGATCCTCGAAAACAATCCGCGGCGCAATGGCATCGACATGGCGCGCCCGTTGCGCCGGCTGAAGAAGCTTCCCCACAGCCCCTTCAGCGCCAGCGGGATCACCGGCACCGGCGTGCGCTCGATGATGCGCCGGATGCCGCCGCGAAACGGATAGAGCTCGCCCGTATCGGTAATGCGGCCCTCGGGGAAGATCGCGACCAGCTCACCCGCGGCGAGCGCTTCGGCCACCTTCTCGTAGGCCTCGTTCAGCAAGTGCTCGTCCTCCTTCGCCGAGGCGATGGGAATCGCCTTGCCGGTGCGGAACACGAACGAGATCACCGGGGTCGCGAAGATGCGATGGTCCATCACGAAACGGATCGGGCGAGGGCTCGCGGCGAGGATCACCAGCGGGTCGACGAAGCTCACGTGGTTGCACACCAGCACGGCGGGCCCGCTTTCCGGAATGTTCTCGATGCCGCTCTTCTCGAGGCGATACACGGAGTGGATCAGCAGCCAGCAGATGAAGCGCATCAGGAACTCGGGCACCAGCAGGTAGATGTACGCGGCGACCGCCGCGTTCATGAGGCCCACGACCAGGAAGAGCTGCGGGAACGTGAGCCCCGCGTCGAGAAGGAACTTCGCCATCAGCGCGGCGACGATCATGAAGAGCGCGTTGAGGATGTTGTTCGCGGCGATGATGCGCGCGCGGTGGCTCTCCTCGGAGCGGCTCTGGATCAACGCGTAGAGCGGCACCGAGAAAAGCCCGCCGAACAGGGCGAGGAAGAAGAGGTCCGCCATTACGCGCCAGCTCGCCGCGTCGCGCAGGAACACGCCAAGCGTGCGCATCTCCCCTGCCGACATGGAGCGCGTGGCGAGCCACAGGTCGACCGCGAAGAGCGTCATGCCGATCGAACCGAACGGCACCAGGCCGATCTCGACCTTGCGCCCCGAAAGCCGCTCGCATGCGAGGGCACCCATGCCGATGCCGAGCGAGAACACCGCGAGGAGCGCGGTGACCACGTTCTCGTCGCCTCCGAGCACCAGCCGCGCGAACGGCGTGAAGGACGTGAGGAAGATCGATCCGAAGAACC
>JBDTXQ010000133.1:0-7205 GCA_040006115.1 Usitatibacter sp. | reverse complement strand
ACTCCTTCTCGTCGACGCCGTAGCTGTGGTCGTCGTCGGGGAAGGTGCCGGCCTTCACCTCGTTGATGTATTGCGTGATGCCCTTCAGCGCGACTTCCGTGAGGTTTGAAAAGCGCTTGGTGAACTTGGGCTTGAAGTCGGTGAAGACACCGAGGAGATCGTGGCAGAGGAGGATCTGGCCGTCGGTGCCGACGCCCGCGCCGATGCCGATGGTGGGGATCTCGAGCTGCTTGGAAATGACTTCCGCGATCTTCGCCGGAACCGCCTCGAATTCCAGCATGAAGCAGCCGGCGTCCTGGATGGCGAGGGCGTCCTCGAGGATCTTCATCGCGGTGTCGGCGGTCTTGCCCTGGATCTTGAAGCCACCGAACATCGCGACCGTGTGCGGCGTCATCCCGATGTGCGACGCCGTCGGAATGCCCGCATCGACCAGCGCCTTCAGGATATGCGCCTGGGATTTCCCGCCCTGCGGTTTCACTGCGTCGCTGCCGGCTTCCTGCATGAAGCGCGTCGCGTTCACCAGCGCGCGGTCGATGGTGTTGTAGCTCTGGTAGGGCATGCAGCCGAGGACGAAGGTATTCGGCGCGCCGCGGCGGATCGCCTGCGCGTGCATCACCATCATGTCCATGGTGGCGGGGATGGTGTTGGGATGGCCGTGCGCGATCATCGCGAGGCTGTCGCCCACCACCGCGACGTCGACCCCGGCCATCTCGGCCCAGCGCGCCGCGGTGTATTCCGGCACCGACATGTAGACCATCTTCTCGCCGGTGTGCTTCGAGTCGCGGATCTCCTGGATCGTGCGTTTCTTGCGGGCGGGCGGCGGCGTGGACATCGTTCGACTTTGTTGTGATCTACAACTAATATATCAGCCGTCTCGGAACCACGCAACAGGTGCCGAATGATGACCGAGCGGCAGTTAGGTGATCAGTCACGCCTGCGCAAGAAAACATTCGAGGCTTCCGGCCGCTTCCCCATTCGGCAGCCGCACCGCCTCGAACACCGGATCGCTGTGCAGGGCCCATGGCCGGATCACCGCCGAGTGTCCGCCCTTGCCCCCCGCGATCACCACTTCGACGTCGGCGGGTGATCGGGTGACATGGTGAAATCCTGCGGTGCCGGCATCGTCGTTGCCTGGTGCGACGAGACCTCGTGAGGGCAGGCGTGAGCGCTCGATGCGCGCCGAGGCGTGCACGGCCCGCCGGATGCCATCCTTGTCGAACCCGCCTTCCTGCAACATGCGCGCGTGATCGGGATTCAGCACCAGGACCAGCGCTCCTGCGACGAATGCGTTGTTGCTTCCCAGGGAAGTGCAGCAATCGACGATCGTTTCCATCAGGCTCGCCGCCGTGGTACTGGCGAGATCCATGAGGCTGTGCGGCGATTCCGCCTTCAGCACCATGACGCAGGTGTCGCCCGCGCCGAAGCGCTCTTCGTTGATCCGCGCCCAGCCCACGGGCGAGGGCCCTTCGGCCATGCAATACGAGTATTCCGTGGGGGAGGAGAGGCACGCCAGGTCCGCGAATCCCGGCACCGAGCGGCAGGTATTGCTGAGGGCCAGGTTCACGGCCCGGCCGATGGTCGCGTTGGCGCGGAATCCAGGGCCCAGGCAACCTTGGCCGCCATGCATGCCGATCTCGCTCGCGATGGGACCGCTTGCGAGGATGAAGTGTCCCCCTCCGAAGGAGGTGGTCACCGCCTGCAGCAGGTTGTATCGCGGCCTCGACATCGCCCGCAGCGCCGTCAATACGATGGGCACGTATCGCGGCGTGCAGCCCGCCATCACGCAGGCGACCAGCGCATCGCGGATGCGCATCGGCGTGCCGCTCGGACCCGTGGCGTCCATCAGGATCGCTTCGTGATCGATGGGGCAGTAGCGTGCCATCGCTTGGTAGCGCTCGCGCGAGGGTGGCACGATCGGAAGACCATCGCCGATATGCAGCTCTTCGAAGCGTTCGAGGACGGCGTCCAGGCTTTGCCCGTCGTCGGTGGCGTCGATGGTGATGCAGCCGTCGCTCGCCACCGGCTGGCGATCGATCGGATGGTCGACTTCCGCCAGCGCCGCAAGCTGCGCGGCAGGAGAGCTCAACATCGCGATGATCCGATCCACGGCCGCGTCCGCCTCGCGTTGCACCTCGTCCCGGGAGCTTCCTGGGTAGAGGTCGAGCTCGCACAGGCACAGGGATCCCGCGCGGTAGGAGGCATGCGCCCGCGACAGGGCCGCCCCCGGCCCCGCCGTGAGGCACACGGTCGGGACGCCCATGCGCTCCAGTGACACGGAGAGCGTTACCATCGCCGGGCTCACCCCCATGTCCGCCAAGCCGATCACCGCGGCGATAGGCACGCTCTCGCTCATCGAGGCGAGCCTTTCGGCCAAGCGGTCGATGTCCTCCGTGGTTTTGCCGCGAATCGTCTCTCGCAAGTCCAGGAACCGCGAGATGGAGCGGTGCCGCAGGCCCGCCTTGATGCGCTCGAACACCAGCCCGTAATGGCCGACATCCATCTTGGTGTTGTCATAGAAGACGACCGCCGCGTCGGGGAGCGCGGCGCGGGCGGGGCGCGCGGCGAGCGTGAGCTGCGAACGCCGCAGCAACCCTCTCGGGTCCAGCAGCTTCAATCGATCTTGACCCGCAGCTCGCGCACGAGCTTGCCGTATTTCTCGTAGTCGATGCGCACCGCCTCTGCGAACTCCGCGGGCGAGCTGCCCACGGGCTCGAGCCCGTTTTGCGAAAAGAATTCGCGCACCTTCGGGTCCGCCAGGGCCTTGACGATCTCGGCGTTCAGGCGCGCCACAATTTCCTTTGGCGTCTTCGCAGGCAGGAATACGCCTTGCCACTGCTCGATCACGACCTGGCTGAAGCCCAGCTCGACAAGCGTGGGGATGGCGGGCAGGTTGGGCGAGCGCGTGCGTGTGGTTTGCGCGAGCAATTGCACGCGCCCGGACTTGTAGTACGCCATGAGCGGAGCGGCGCCGGTAACGGCGAGCGGTACCTGCCCGCCGACGAAATCCATGACCGCCTGCGCGCCGCCCTTGTAGGGGATGTGCGTGAGCTCTATTCCCGCGGATTTCGCGAACCATTCCGCAGCCAGGTGCTGCTGGCTGCCCGCGCCGGCAGTGCCGTAGCCGAGGCCGGGCCTGGCCTTCGCCAACACGATCAGCTCGGCGAGCGAACGCACCCCCAGCGACGGGTGCGCGGCGATAACCACCGGCATCCTGCCCAGCTGCGTGACGGCGGCGAAATCGCGCAGCGGGTGGAAGCCGATGTTCGGATAGAGATGAGGCGCGAGCGTGATCGTGTCGCTGGAGGAGAGCACCGTGTAACCGTCTGGAGCGCTCTTCGCCACGAACTCCATGCCGATGGTGCCACCCGCCCCGGACTTGTTCTCGATCACCACGGGCTGTCCGAGCGCAGCGGTGAGGCGCTCGGCGATGGAACGCGCGGTAATGTCGTTGGCGCCACCGGGAGCGAAGGGAACGATCCACCGGATCGTCTTGGCGGGCCAGGCTTGCGCCATCGCGCATCCCGCGAAGAAGATCGAGGCCACGGCAAGAGCGGTACGGCATGCGCGCAAGATCATCTCGTCTCGTGTTCCCATGGATGCGGCTTCGGGCCCGATGCTACTCCAGTGTCGGTTCCTGCTCTGAGCGCGCGCGCCGGGCGCCAATGATCGGGGATCCAATCTTGACTTCACCGTGATCTACAACTAATATATCAGTCATCCACGCCCACGCGAGAGGCTCGCCATGATGACCGAGCGCCAGCGCAAGTTCCGCGAGAAGTACGTCTCCGAGATCAGCCCCTGGTACAACGGGCTCCTCCACATCGGCGTGATGTACACGGCGGGAATCGCGGCGATCTGGTGGTGCGTCTCGCGGATGCAGGGCGCGACCTGGGAATGGCTCCTCATCGTACCGGTGGCGATCGGCGGCAATTTCGTGGAGTGGGGCATGCACAAGTTCGTGATGCACCGCCTGCGCGACGTCTTCGCGGTGCGCTCGATCTATGACCGTCACACGCGCCAGCACCACCAGTATTTCACCGACAACGATCCCACCATCCACACGGTGAAGGAATTCCGCATCGTGTTCTTCCCGTGGCGCGTGCTGATGGTGCTCGCGGTATTCGGCGGGGCGCTGGGCTGGATCGCGGGCAGCCTCATCAACCCGAACGCGGGCTACGTGGTCTTCATCACGATGATCGGCCACTACATGGTCTACGAGACCTTCCACTTCTGCTGCCACGTGCCGGAGAACTGGTTCGTGCGCAACATGCCGTTCGTGAACACCATCCGCCGCCACCATGCCGCCCACCACAACATGGGGATCATGATGCATTGCAACATGAACCTCACGTTCCCGGTCGCGGACTGGGCGATGGGCACCAGCGATCTCAGGCGCGGCCTGCTGGGACACCTCTTCAACGGCTACAGCGAGAAGCACGTGAAGGAGGAGCTGAAGCCGGTGATCGCGAAGTTCAGGACTTCGGAGACCCAGGACGCGCGCTGCACGCTGGACGGGCCGCTGCTTCAGGAAGACGAGATGCGGACGATTCGCGGAGCGGTGAGTCACGCCTGATTCGGCAACGGCATGCTCACGCCAGGCCCATTCGCTGCAGGAAGGGTCGCCAGCGCGGATCCGCATGCAGCGGCCTTAGGAGCGAATCCGTCGCCGAGAACGTGACTCCCGGGTCGCGTTGCGCATGGGCGCGATCGAGCCATTCGAACGCTTTTTCGACCTCCCCACGGTAAGCGTAGGCTTCGGCAATCTGGTACGCCGCGGTCCAGCCGAAGCCCTCGATCAACGCCTGCAACGCGGCCTCCGACTCCATGGCATGACCCAGTGAATGGTGGATCATCGCCAAGGCCAGATTGCGAAAGACGTCGTGCGATTCCGCCTGCGCCACCGGCAATGCTTGCGCGCCGCGCCCTTGCATGAGGTGGGCGATTGCCAGGAACGCGTGGTAAAGGCCGGCGCCCGGGCCCAGGTCCAGCGCGAGCTGAAAAGACGCAGCCGCGTCGTCCAGTCGATCGGCCATCACGTTGATCATCCCCATCAAGCGGTGGGTGCGCGCCGAAAGCGGATCGAGTGCGATCGCCTTGCGTGTCAGCTCTAGCGCCTCGTCGCGCCGTCCCAGGATCCTCGCGAGTCCGGCGGCGGAGCGCAGCGCATGGGCGTCGCCCGGCGCGAGCTCCAGCGCGCGCCGGAACGACGCGTCAGCCGCGCTCCAGTTCCAGTCGTGACTCTCGAGCACCAGTCCGAGCTCGATGTGGCCTTCGGCCAGGTCGGGCGCCAGGCGCAGGGCCTCCCGCGCTGTCTCGCGCGCGCGCTCGAAGCCCTCGTCGATCGGCGCGAAGCCGAATCCGGCCTGGGTCTGATGTATCCGCGCGAGTCCGGCCCAGGCCAGCGCGAAATTCGGATCGATGGCGAGCGCCCGCTGGAAAAGATCGATCGCCTTGTCGGTGTCCGCCTGGGTGGTGCGCTCGCCGAAGAACTTCCCCTGCAGGTAAAGCTGGAAGGCCTCGGGATTTTCGCTGCGTCCCGTCGCCGCAATGCGCACCGCGGCCTCCGCCGGCTGCCCGAGCAACGCCGCGCGAAGCTCCTTGACCACCGACTGCGCGATGTCATCCTGTACGGCGAAGATGTCGTCGAGCTCGCGGTCATAAGTCTCCGACCACAGGTGCGAGTCCGAAGCGGCGTGGATCAGCTGCGCGGTGATGCGCACGCGCTTTCCCGACTTGCGAACGCTGCCCTCGAGCACCGTCGCCACGTTCAGCTTTTGCGCGACGGTCTGGATGTCGACGTCCTTGCCCTTGAACGAGAATGCCGACGTCCGCGACGCGACCCGCAGCCCGCGGATCTTCGCCAGCAGGTTCAGCAATTCCTCGCTCAACCCGTCGGCGAAGTACTCGTTCTCGTCGTCGCGGCTCATGTTGAGGAAGGGCAGTACTGCAATCGAAGGCGCTTCTTCGGCCGGGGCGATACGCTGGGCCATGGAAGGCGGCGGCGCGGCATCGCCTGACAGGAGCAGCCGCACGCGCTCGGCGAACGCGACCGGCGTGTTCCCGCCCGGCAGGTGCGTCCATTGCAGCTCCCTGAATTTCTCCGGCACGCGCGCGTTCACGTCGACCATGGCATCGATCACGACGGGCAGCAGGAAAGCCCGGTCGTCGGCCATGTCAAGGGTGCGGTTGACCGCGAGATTCCACTCGCGGCGGAAGTAGCCTTCCTCGCGAGTCTGCGTGTTCGCGGAGATCACCGGCACAAACAGCGCGCACTCCTTGATTTGCCGGCGGATCGACGCGTCCCAGGCATCGCCTCCGCGCAGCGCGCTCTGATCGAACCAGACGTCGAGGCCCACCGCACGCAGCGCATCGCGAATTCGCAGGGCGGCTTCCGCGTCCTGCGAGGCGTAGCTCAGGAAAACGGCTTTGGTGGAGGTACCCATTGAGAGGCTGGCTGGTGATCGAAGGTCGCCGCGCAAACAGCCTAGGGTACCCTGCTTCGGGGTGACGGCGCGCGGGGGTAGTATCCGACGCATGAACGATCGCCCCGACAAGGACGCGAGGCTCGCGGAGGACATCCGCCTCCTCGGCCGACTGCTGGGCGACACCATCCGCACTTATGAGGGCGACGCCGCCTTCGAGCTGATCGAGAAGATCCGCCAGCTCGCGGTGGCGAGCCGCCGCCTCGAGGATCGCGCCTCGCGCGAGCTTCTTTCGTCAACGCTCGACGGCCTCACTGCGGGCGAAGCCAATTCGGTGGTGCGCGCGTTCAGCTACTTCTCGCTGCTCTCCAACATCGCCGAGGACCGCCACCACATCCGGCGCAATCGCGACAACCGGCGCGAGGGAGCGGCGCCGCTGCCATCCACCATTCGCGGGCTTTTCGCGGATGCGCACGCGCGAAACCTCTCGCGCAGCGAAGCCGCGAGCGACCTCGGCGCCATACGGGTCCAGCCGGTGCTCACCGCGCATCCGACCGAGGTGCAGCGAAAGAGCACGCTCGACTGCCAGCTCGCGATCGCCGAATGGCTGGGGCGCATGGATTCGGCCGACGCGCTCCCCGACGATCTCGAGGGCGCGACCGTGGAGCTCAGGCGGTTGATCGCCACCCTGTGGCAGACCCGCATGCTGCGCGCGGTGAAGCTCGGCGTGCGCGACGAGATCGAGAACGCGCTCGCCTACTTCAACTACACCTTCATCGACGC
>JBDTXQ010000132.1:0-7205 GCA_040006115.1 Usitatibacter sp. | reverse complement strand
CCGTGCGCGATCGGGACGACCCTGCTTTTCCTCATGACATTGGAAGGAAGATCGCCGGCGCAGAAGGTGGCCCAGGCCGTGGCCTTCACCATCACACGAACGATTGCGACAGGCCTGCTCGGCGTCGTGGCGGTGCTGGTGGGCTCGTGGTTCCTCGGATTGCAGAAGGCGGTGTGGGTGGCGGTGGGCGCGGCCTACCTGGCGATAGGCTATCTCTACATGAGCGGCCGGGCCGGCGTCCTCAAGCACTCCTTCGGTCCCGGTCTGTCGCGGCTGTCCGCCGCCCGCGGCTCGGCGATCCTCGGCGCGCTTTTCGGCCTCAACATCCCCGCCTGCGCGGGCCCGCTGCTGCTCGCGCTGCTTGCCTCGGCCGCGGCGCAAGGCGCCACCGGGGAGACTCTCACGAGGGGCTTCGCCAGCCTCGCCCTGTTCGGCTTCGCGCTGTCGCTGCCGCTTCTTGCCATCGTCGTGTTCGCGCGGGCGCGGCGCGCGCTCGACTGGCTCGCCGGTGCCGCCGGCCGCCTGCCCTTGTGGACCGGGGGACTCTTCGCGCTGCTGGGGATATGGTCGATCTGGTTCGGCCTCAACGTTTCCGTTCAGGGTTGACCTTCCAAAAGCGAAGCCGGCGAGCGCCCGGCGGCCGCGCTTTGCGCTGCATCAAGCGCGCGCACGGCATGCGCTTCACAATGCAGGTCGGCCAAGGTCCACGGCCCCGACCCCCGACGACCTGGCGATGAAAGCACCGCAATGAGCGCAAACCCGCAATCCCTCATCGATCCGATCTGCGGCATGACCGTCGCGCCCGATTCTCCGCGGCGTTTCGAGTTCGACGGCTCGACTTATTTTTTCTGCAGCGACCATTGCCTGAAGAAATTCTCGGCGGAGCCCGCCAAGTACGTTCATCCTGCCGCGAAGGAGGAAGCGCCCGAGCCCGTGGACGAGCAGGCGATGTACACCTGCCCGATGCACCCCGAGATCCGCCAGCAGGGTCCCGGCAACTGCCCCAAGTGCGGCATGGCCCTCGAACCCGAGACGATCACCGCGGAAGAGGCCGAGAGCCCCGAGCTCGTGGACTTTCGCCGCAGGTTCTGGTGGACACTCCCGCTCACGGCGCTCACCTTCGTGCTGGCGATGTGGGGCCATCTTCTCCTGCCGGGAATCGCCCCGGCAACGCGAAGCTGGGCCGAGCTGGTGCTTTCGACGCCCGTCGTGCTGTGGGCCGCGTGGCCTTTCTTCCAGCGCTGCATCGCCTCGATTCGCACGCGCAATCCCAACATGTGGACGCTCATCGGCATCGGCGTCGCCGCCGCGTACGCGTACAGCGTAGTCGCGACCTTGGCCCCGGGCCTGTTCCCGCCGGGATTCGAGGAGCACGGACGCGTCTCGGTCTATTTCGAGGCCGCGGCGGTCATCGTGTCGCTCACCTTGATGGGGCAGCTCCTCGAGCTACGTGCGCGCTCCCAGACCTCGGCCGCGATCCGCGCCCTGCTGAAGCTCGCGCCGAAGACGGCGCGGCGCATTCGCGACGACGGCACCGAGGAGGACATCGAGCTCGCCCAGGTGCACGTGGGCGACAAGCTGCGCGTTCGCCCCGGCGAGCGCGTGCCCGTCGACGGCGCGGTGGCCGAGGGCGGCTCGAGCGTCGACGAGTCGATGATTACCGGTGAGTCCATTGCGCTATCGAAAGGGCCGGGCGACAAGCTGATCGGCGGCACCGTGAACGGCAGCGGCAGCCTCGTGATGCTTGCCGAGAAGATCGGATCCGCAACCGTGCTCGCGCAGATCGTGCAGATGGTGGCGCAGGCGCAGCGATCGCGCGCGCCGATGCAGCGCATGGCGGACGTGGTTTCCTACTGGTTCGTGCTGACGGTGGCGGGCGTCGCGCTGGCCGCGTTCCTCGCGTGGGGCTTCTTCGGCCCCGAGCCGCGCTGGCTATACGCGATGCTGAGCGCGGTCTCGGTGCTCATCATCGCGTGTCCTTGCGCGCTGGGCCTCGCCACGCCGATGTCGATCATGGTGGCGATGGGGCGCGGGGCCACCAGCGGAGTCCTGTTCCGCGATGCCGAGGTCCTCGAGGGCCTGGCGAAGATCGACACGCTGGTGGTCGACAAGACCGGCACGCTGACCGTGGGCAAGCCCGCTTTCCAATCGGTCGTGGCGGCGCCGGGCTTCGCCGAGGACGAGGTGCTGCGCATCGCCGCGAGCCTCGACCAGGGCAGCGAGCACCCCCTCGCCGATGCGATCGTCGCCGAGGGCCGCCGGCGCGGGCTCGCCCTCGCGAAGGCGGGCGAATTCAATTCGAGCACCGGCATGGGCGTGCGTGGCAGCGTCGAGGGACACGCGGTGGCGCTCGGCAACACGATGCTCATGATGGAAGCGCTGGTGGACGCCTCCCCGCTCCTGGAGAAGTCCGAGGCGCTGCGGCGCGAGGGCGCTTCCGTGGTGTATCTCGCGCTGGACGGCAAGCTCGCCGGGCTCATCGCCGTCGCCGACCCGATCCGCGACTCGACGCCGGAAGCGATCCGCAAGCTGCGCGAGGCAGGCATCCGGGTCATCATGGCGACCGGCGATGGGCTCACCACGGCGAAGGCCGTCGCGGCGAAGCTGGGGATCGACGAGGTCCACGGCGAGGTGCGGCCCGAGGACAAGTTGCGGATCGTCACGAAACTGCAGGCCGAAGGCCGGCGCGTCGCCATGGCCGGCGACGGCATCAACGACGCGCCCGCGCTTGCCAAGGCCGACGTCGGCATCGCGATGGGCACAGGCACCGACGTCGCCATCGCGAGCGCCAAGGTGACCCTGGTGAAGGGCGACCTGCGCGGCATCCTGCGGGCGCGCGAGCTCTCGGAGAAGACCGTCGCGAACATGAAGCAGAACCTCGCCTTCGCGCTGGTGTACAACGCGCTCGGCGTTCCGGTCGCGGCGGGCGTGCTCTACCCCTTCTTCGGAATCCTTCTTTCGCCCATGATCGCTGCGGTGGCGATGAGCTTCAGCTCGGTCTCGGTGGTGACGAACGCCCTGCGGCTGCGGCGGGCGTAGCACCGGGGAAAACGAGGTGGACCGTGATGGCGCGCAGAAGGTGAGCCCGCTGGCAGGCAAGCCCGCGACGGCCGCGCTGCTGGCGAACATCCCGAAACTGGTTACGCAGTATTTCACGGCGGTTCCCGACGCGTCGGTTCCAGGTGAGCGCGTCGCCTTCGGCACCTCGGGGCATCGTGGTTCATCGTCGGAGCGCAGCTTCAATGAAGCGCATGTGCTGGCGATCTCGCAGGCGATCTGCGAATACCGCGCCCTGAACGGCACCGACGGGCCATTATTCATCGGCATCGATACGCACGCGCTGTCGGAACCCGCCTTTGCGAGCGCCCTGGAAGTGCTCGCCGCGAATGGCGTCGAGGTGATGATGGCGGCGGGAGGCGAATACACGCCCACGCCGGCGGTGTCGCATGCGATCCTGACCTACAACCGCGCTCGCCGTAGCGGGCTGGCCGACGGCATCGTCATCACGCCTTCGCACAATCCGCCGGACAACGGCGGCTTCAAATACAACGCGGCAAATGGCGGCCCGGCCGATACCGACGCCACCGACTGGATTCAGGACAGGGCAAATGCGCTCCTTGCGGGCGCTCTGGCGGGCGTTGCAAGGATGCCGTTCGAGAAGGCGCTGCGCGCCGACACCACCCACCGGCATGACTTTCTGGGCGCCTACGTCGCCGATTTGGGAAATGTGCTCGACATGGACGCGATTCGCGGGGCCGGAATTCGCATGGGCGTCGATCCCCTCGGGGGCGCAGGGGTGCACTACTGGCCGCGAATTGCCGAGCGCTACGGTTTGAACCTGACAGTCGTCAGCGACCAGGTCGATCCAACCTTCGGCTTCATGACGGTCGATTGGGACGGCCGCATTCGCATGGACCCATCGTCTTCCTATGCGATGCAGCGCCTGATCGGCATCAAGGATCGCTTCGACGTCGCGTTCGCCAGCGACACCGATCACGACCGTCACGGAATCGTGACTCCGGGCAGCGGGTTGCTGCCGCCGAACCACTATCTCGCGGTCATGATCGACCATCTGTTTCGCCATCGGCCCCGTTGGCCGGCGCGGGCCGCGGTTGGCAAGACCGTGGTCAGCAGCCGCATGATCGATCTCGTGACGGCGCGCCTGGGGCGCGAGTTGGTCGAAGTGCCGGTCGGCTTCAAGTGGTTCGTCAAAGGCCTCAGCGAGGGCTCGCTGGGATTCGGCGGCGAGGAGAGCGCCGGGGCATCGTTCCTTCGGCTTGATGGCTCCGCCTGGACCACCGACAAGGACGGCATCGTGGCGGCGCTACTTGCCGCGGAGATCACCGCCAAGGTGGGACGCGATCCCGGCGAGGCGTATCGCAGCCTCACGCACGAGTTTGGCGATCCGGCATATCAGCGAACCGATGCGCCGGCGACTGCTTCCGAAAGGCAGAAGCTGGCGCGGATTTCGGCGGAGCAGGTTCGCGCGCGCGAGCTGGCCGGCGAGAAAATCGAGGCCGTTCTCACGCGAGCGCCGCACAACGACGAGCCGATCGGCGGCGTGAAGGTCGATACCGCGGGCGGATGGTTCGCGGCGCGGCCTTCCGGCACCGAGGACATCTACAGGATCTACGCAGAGAGCTTTCGTGGAGCCGGGCATTTGCAGCGCATCGTGAGCGAAGCGCAGGCCATTGTCCGGGATGCTATGTACTAGAGCGCACAGACTGTTCTTGCGGCGCGCGCCATGATGGCGCAATGAACGCAGCTGTCCAAGGCAGGCATTGAGGGCGAATTTCGAAGCGGTCGTCCGGCGAGCCCATGGGTTTCTCGCGTTCTTCCGCAATCCCGGGCCCGCGCGCTCCTTCCGCGACGAGCCGCCTTTGCGATCGGAGTTGTTCAACGCCGATCAGATGGAGCAGCACGGCAAGCAACTGGCGTCCGCTCACAGGATCGCGCCGGGCCGCGGACCGAGCCCGCTCCTGCCCCGGCTCGCCGCGAACGAGGCGGTCCTCATCGACGCCTGCAAGCTCCTCACCGCCGCGGTGCGGGCGGACCGGCGCATCTCTCCGGCGGGAGAGTGGCTCCTCGACAACTTCTACATGATCGAGGAGCAGGTGCGCATGGCGAAGCGCCACTTGCCCAAGGACTACAGCCGCGAGCTGCCGTGCCTCGCCGGCGGTCCCGCGGCGGGCCTGCCTCGCGTGTACCACATCGCGCTGGACGCGATCGCGCACGGCGACGGGCGAGTCGATCCCGGAAGCCTGAATCGATTCGTCGCGGCCTACCAGACGGTCACGCCGCTGAAGCTGGGCGAGCTGTGGGCGATCCCCATCATGCTTCGACTCGCGCTCATCGAGAATCTGCGGCGTGTCGCGTCCGACGTCGCCGCCGGCAGGGTGGATCGCGATCTCGCGGACGGTTGGGTCGACGGGATGCTCGAAACCGCGCGCAGCGATCCGAAGGGCTTGATCCTGGTGATCGCGGACATGGCGCGCTCGAATCCGCCGATGACCACTGCATTCGTGTCGGAGCTTTCGCGGCGCCTGCAGGGCCATGGCGCGGCGCTCGCGCTGCCGCTCACGTGGATCGAGCAGCGGCTTTCCGAATCGCATGCCACCATCGAGCAGCTGGTGCAGACCGGGGTCCAGGAACAGGCCGCCAATCAGGTCTCGATCAGCAACAGCATTGGAAGCCTGCGGCTCCTGGGCGCCACGGACTGGCGCAGTTTCGTCGAGGCGAGGAGCGTCGTCGAACAGGTCCTGCGCGAGGACCCGGACGGGACTTACGGCAAGATGGATTTCGCCACGCGCGACGAGTACCGTCACGTCGTCGAGCGCCTTGCGAAGGCCGGCTCGCTGCCTGAAGTGGAGGTGGCTCGCAGCGCAATCGCCCTTGCCAGGGAAAGCGGGGGGTCGAGCGATGCGGCCCCGGACAAATCGCACGTCGGGTATTACCTGATCGACGGGGGCAGGCCGCTCCTCGAACGCGCGGTCCACGCGCGCCAATCGAGCCAAAGGTCGCTGTTGCGGTTTGCATCGCGCTTTCCGACCTTCGCGTACCTCGGCTCCATCTTCGCGCTGACGGGCCTATTTTCCGGGGTGATGATCTCGAAGGCGCTGGCGAACGCGGTCTCGGCGCCACTGCTGGGTGGGGTTGCCGCGATTTCGCTGCTGGTGTCCAGTCAACTGGCGGTCGGACTGGTGAACTGGCTCCTGACTTTGCTCGTGTTGCCGCGACCCTTGCCGCGCATGGATTTCTCACTCGGCATCCCGCCGGAGTCGCGCACGCTGGTCGTGGTGCCCACGATGCTGACCAGCGCGAAGGGCATCGATCGGCTCGCTGAAGCGTTGGAGGTCCGCTTCCTCGCCAACCAGGATGCGAACATCCGCTTCGCCTTGGTCACGGATTTTCTCGACGCGAGCGAGGAGACGCAGCCCGGAGACGCCGAATTGCTGCGCCTGGCGCAGCAGCAGATCGGCGCCTTGAACGCGAAGTATGGCGCGGCAAAATGCTTCTACCTTATCCATCGCCCCCGCACCTGGAATCCGAGGGAACGCATGTGGATGGGCTACGAGCGCAAGCGCGGAAAGCTCGCCGACCTGAATTCGCTCCTGCGCGGAGACGAGGACGCGACGCACCGGTTCACGACGATCACGGGCGACATCGCCGCGCTCACGGGCACGAAGTACGTCATCACGCTCGACACCGACACGGACCTTCCGCGCGACGCGGCCCGGCAGCTCGTGGGAACCCTGGCCCACCCGTTGAACCGCGCCCACTTCGACAAGGCGCGCGGTCGGGCCACCTGCGGATACGGCATTCTCCAGCCCCGTGTCGCGGCAAGCCTGACCGGATCCAATCGATCGCGCTACGCGCGCATCTTCGGGGGCGAGACGGGAATCGACCCGTACACGCGCGCGGTCTCGGACGTTTACCAGGACGGATTCGACGAGGGCTCCTTCATCGGCAAGGGAATCTACGACGTCGACGCCCTGGAGCTCGCGCTGAAGGGGCGGTTTCCGGAAAACCGCGTCCTCAGCCACGATCTGCTGGAGGGAAGCTACGCGCGGTCAGGGCTCGTCACCGACGTCCAGTTGTACGAGAGCTACCCTTCGGCCTACAGCGGCGACGTGAGCCGCCGCCATCGCTGGATTCGCGGCGACTGGCAGATCGCCGGGTGGCTCCTGAGGCGCGTCCCCGGCGCC
>JBDTXQ010000131.1:0-7215 GCA_040006115.1 Usitatibacter sp. | reverse complement strand
CGCGCGCAAGTTCGGCTCCGAGGGCGACTTCGTCACCTCGCCCGAGATCTCGCCGCTCTTCGCCCAGTGCTTCGCGCTGCAGGCGGCGCAGGTGCTGAAGGAAGTGGGCGGGGACATCCTCGAGCTGGGGCCAGGCTCGGGGATATTCGCCGCGGACCTCTTCGCGGCGCTGAAGGAGATGGGTACGCTGCCCGAGCGCTACCTGCTCCTCGAGGTGAGCCCGGACTTGCGCGAGCGCCAGCGTGCGCTCCTCGGCGAGCGCTTCCCGGGGGACATCGCGCGCTTCACCTGGATCGACCGGCTCCCGGAGAAGATGCGCGGCATGGTCGTAGCCAACGAGGTGCTGGACGTCGTGCCGTGCTCGCTGGTGCACCGCGTCGACGGCGATTACCTCGAGACCGGCGTGATCCTCACCGAGGCCGGATTCGCCTTCGAGGACCAGGACCTGCGCGACGGCGAGCTGCGCCGCCGCGCGGAGGGCACCTTCCCGGTGGGCGACTACAACTATCTCTCGGAAGTGAACTTCGCCGCCGAGGCGCTGGTGCGCACCATCGCCTCGATGCTGGAGGCGGGCGTGGCGATCTTCGTCGACTACGGCTTTCCCGAGCGCGAGTTCTACCATCCGCAGCGCTCCATGGGGACGATGCGCTGCCACTACCGGCATCGCGTGCACGGCGACCCCTTCTTCATGCCGGGCTTGCAGGACATCACCGCGCACGTCGACTTCAGCGCCATGGCGAGGGCGGCGGAGCAGGGCGGGGCCGAGGTGTACGGCTTCACGACCCAGGCCTACTTCCTCATCTCGTGCGGGCTCGCGGTTCTGGTATCCGCGGGCGACCCCACGAGGACGCTCTCGCGCCTGAAGGGGACGAACGCGGCGTACCGCCTCATCGGGCCCTCGGAGATGGGCGAGCTCTTCAAGGTGCTGGGCTTCGGCAAGGGGATCGACGTGCCGATCCTCGGGTTCCAGTCGGCGCGCCACTTGCCGCTGTGACCCGGGCGCGCGGCAGCGCCGCGCGCTTGTTCTAGGTCTTCAACGCGGTGAGCACCTCGTCCAGCATCTTCTTCGCGTCGCCGAATAGCATCCGGTTGTTTTCCTTGTAGAAGAGCGGATTGTCGACGCCAGCGTATCCAGAGGCCATGCTGCGCTTCATCACGATCGATGTGTGCGCCTTCCAAACTTCGAGCACCGGCATCCCCGCGATCGGGCTCGAGGGGTCGTCCTGCGCGCTCGGGTTCACGATGTCGTTGGCGCCGATCACCATCGAGACGTCGGTGTCCGGAAAGTCGCCGTTGATCTCATCCATCTCCATCACGATGTCGTAGGGCACCTTCGCCTCGGCGAGCAACACGTTCATGTGGCCCGGCATGCGCCCCGCGACCGGATGGATGCCGAAGCGCACCGTCTTGCCGAGCTCGCGCAGGCGCTTGGTGATCTCGAACACGGTGTGCTGCGCCTGGGCGACCGCCATGCCGTAGCCTGGCACGATGACGACGCTCTTGGCTTCCCTCAACAGTTCAGCCACCTCCTGGGCGCCAACCGAGATGACTTCTCCCGCCGGCTTCGCTTCCCCGCCGGCGGCCGGCGCGGGCGAGCCGCCGCCGAATCCGCCCGCGATCACGCTGATGAAGTTGCGGTTCATCGCGCGGCACATGATGTACGAGAGGATCGCGCCGGAGGAGCCCACCAGCGCGCCGGTGACGATCAGCAGGTCGTTGGAGAGCATGAAGCCGGTCGCCGCTGCGGCCCACCCCGAGTAGCTATTCAGCATCGAGACCACCACCGGCATGTCCGCGCCGCCGATGGCCATCACCATGTGCACGCCGAAGGCGAGCGCGATCACCGTCATCACGACGAGCGGGAGCATGCCCGCGGCGATGGAATGAACTTTCAGGAAGGCATAGCCGAGGAATATCACCGCGACAAATCCGGCCAGGTTCATCCAGTGCCGCGCCGGCAGTAGCAGGGGCTTGCCGCCGATGCGCCCGGAGAGCTTGCCGAACGCGATCACCGATCCGGAGAGCGTCACCGCGCCGATCAGTACGCCCACGTAGATCTCGGCGTGGTGGATCGCGACTTCCGCGCCCGACATGCCGGCGGACGCTGTGGGATCGATGAAGCTCGCGTAACCCACGATCATCGCGACCAGGCCCACGAGGCTGTGCATGAACGCCACCAGCTCGGGCATCTGCGTCATCTTCACGGTGCGCGCGAGGTAAAGGCCGATGGAGCCGCCCACCACCAGCGCGATCGCGATCCACGCGATGCCGCCCGGGGCGACGCGCGGACCGCACACGGTTGCGATCACGGCGATCGCCATGCCGATCATTCCATACAGGTTGCCGCGCCGCGAGGACTCGGGATTCGAGAGGCCCCCCAGGCTCAGGATGAAGAGGATGATCGCGGCAATGTAGGAAACGGTAGCCAGGTTCGAGGACATGTCGGCTCCTATTTCCGGAACATGGACAGCATGCGTTGCGTCACCGCGAAGCCGCCGAACATGTTGATCGCCGTGAGCGCGATGCCCGCGACCGCGAGCCAGCGGATGACCTCGTCGGGCCGCGCGCTTTCACCCGCCACCGCCTCGACCACCGGCGGCGCGATCTGCACCAGCGCCCCGATGATGATGATGCTGCTGATGGCGTTGGTCACGCTCATGAGCGGCGTGTGCAGCGCGGGTGTCACGTTCCACACCACCATGTAGCCCACGAAGCATGCGAGCACGAACACGGTGAAGTGCCCGAGGAAGGCCGCCGGCGCGTACGCGCCGATGAGCGCGAAGAGCACCGCGCCCACCGCGAACATGATCACGAGCGTGCCCGCCGCCATGGGCTCGCCTGCGCCGTGACCGTGCCCTGCCTTGCCCGCGGAGGCCGCGGCGGGCAGCGGCTTCGCGGGCGCCTTGGCGGCCTGCGCCGCGGAGAGCTTCGGCGCGGGCGGCGGCCAGGTCACCGCGCCGTCCTTGATCACGGTGGTGCCGCGAATGACCTCGTCTTCCATGTCGACGTTGTAGACGCCGTCCTTCGCCTTGCAGAGGTCCTCGGAGAGCCTGAAGAGGTTGTTCGCATAGAGCGTGCTGGCTTGCGTGGCCAGCCTGCTGGGAAGATCGGTGTAGCCGATGATGATGACGCCGTGCTTGGTGACGACCTTGCCGGGCTCGGTGAGCTCGCAGTTGCCGCCCTGCTCGGCCGCCATGTCGACGATCACGCTGCCCGGCTTCATCGATCGCACCATCTCCTCGGTGATGAGCTTGGGCGCAGGCTTGCCGGGGATGAGAGCGGTCGTGATGATGATGTCGACTTCCTTGGCCTGCTTCGCGAACGTCTCGCGCTGCGCCTTCTGGAAGCCTTCGCTCATCACCTTGGCGTAGCCGCCGACGCCGCTGCCTTCCTCCACGTAGTCGACCGGAACATACTCGCCGCCGAGCGAGCGGATCTGGTCGGCGACTTCGGGCCTCGTGTCGTTTGCGCGCACGATGGCGCCCAGGCCCGACGCGGCGCCGATGGCCGCGAGCCCTGCTACGCCTGCACCGATCACGAACACCTTCGCGGGCGGCACCTTGCCGGCCGCTGTGATCTGCCCGGTGAAGAAGCGGCCGAATTCATGCGCGGCCTCGATCACCGCGCGATATCCGCCGATGTTGGCCATCGACGACAGGGCATCGAGCTTCTGCGCGCGCGAGATGCGCGGCACGCTGTCCATCGCGAGGACCGTCGCCTTCCTCGCGGCGAGGAGCTGGAGGAGCTCCGGATTCTGCGCCGGCCAGATGAAGGAGACGAGGACCTGGCCCTCGCGCATCGACTGCACTTCCTCGCGGCTCGGGGCGCGCACCTTGAAGACGATGTCGGCGCCGGACCAGACCGCGGCCGCGTCGGCGACGACTTTCGCGCCGGCGGCGGCATAGGCCTCGTCGCTGATGCTCGCCGCCTCGCCCGCGCCTGATTCGACGATCACGCTGAAGCCGAGCTTGGCGAGCTTCGGCACGACGTCCGGCACGGTCGCTACGCGCTTCTCGCCGGGGAAGGTCTCCCGCGGTACGCCGATCACTTGTGCCATGCGCTTGCCCCCCCGAGTTCGTCGTTGGCGGATTCTACGTCCTCATGGGCGAGGGGAGCCCACGCCGCGGCCGCCCGGGCCTTTTCGTTTTCGTAAATGATTGACGCAGCGGGCTTTTCCTCGACCTGCCTCGTCATGTTGCAGCGCAGCAAATAATCCTTGACTCGGGGGCTAATTAGCCTAGAATAACGTTTGTGCAGTGCAGCAATTCAGACCGCCCCGCCAACCACTCAAGGAAACACACTATGTTCAAGATCGACCAGTTCAGCGCGGCCAACGAGGCTGCCATCAACCAATTCTCGTACTTCGCGCAACTCTCGCTCGCCAACGTCGAGCGCTTCGCCGAGCTTTCGCTGGGCGCCGCCCGCGACTCCGTCGAGCAAGCCACTGTCCACGCGCAGAGCATCGCCGGCGCCAAGGACGTGCATGAAGTCATCGCCCTCAACTCCGCCGCCATGGAGCCGGTGATGAAGCGCGCCTACGCCTTCTCGCGCACCGCCTACGACACCGCCGCCGAAACCAACACCGAAGTGAAGCGCGTGATGGAGAAGCAAGCGGCCGAGTACAACAAAGCCGCCGTCGCCGCCCTCGAAGAGGCGTTCAAGTACGCGCCCGCCGGCTCCGAGTCCGTGGTCGACAACGTGAAGACCGCGATCGCCGCCGCGCAGAGCGCCTACAACAACCTCGCCGCGATCAACAAGCAGATCTATGACACCGTCGAGAAGTCGGTCGAGCAGAACGTCGCGACCGTGAAGTCGGCGACCAGCAAAGCGAAAGCGAAAGCGAAGAAGCGCTAAGCAACACCGGACCCGGTTTTCCGGGTCCCTAAGATTCACCTCAGTTGTAGGGATACTGCCCCCGGCGAGCCCGGGGGTTTTTTTTTGGTCAGGCCCGCGGCCGCGCCAGGATGGCGACTGCGATCCCGCCAAGAATCACCGCCGACGCGATCACGAGCCGCGGCGTGAGTGCTTCGCCGAGGAAGACGATTCCGCCCGCGGCCGCGAGAATCGGCACGCTCAGCTGGATCGTGGCCGCGGTGCTCCGTCCCAATCCCTTGAGCGCCGAATACCAGATCGCGTAACCCACGCCCGAGGCGAGCGCGCCCGAGGCGACCGCGTACCCGACGCCGCGCGCGTCGATCGATGTCGATGGAAGCATGGCGAAGCTGAGGCCCGTGGCGAGGGGCACCGCGCGCATGAAATTGCCTGCTGTCACCCGCGTGGGATCGCCGCCTCCGCGCCCGCGCAGGGAGTACACGCCCCACGCAATGCCCGCTGCGAGCATGAGGAGTGCGCCCTCGAGAGGCGGCGCGGAAAGCCCCGGCAGCAGGAGGCCCACGAGCCCCGCGAAGGCGAACAGCACGCCCGCGAGCTGCCACGGGCCGAGGCGATCGCCAGCGCGAAACCCCCAGCCGATCATCGTCACCTGGACAGCGCCAAAGAGCAGCAGCGCGCCGGTTGCCGCCGTGAGGGATACGTAGGCGAACGAGAACGCGGCCGCGTACGCGAAGAGCGCGAGGGCGGAAGTCCAGTTGCCTTCCCCGGTGGGCAGAGCCCCGCGCCATCGCACGATGACCCACAGCGCCATCGCGCCGGAGGCGATCCGGATCGTGGTGAAGCTCGCCGCGTCGATCGGGCTCGACTTCAACGCCGCGCGGCAGAGGAGCGAGTTGCCCGCGAAGGCGACCATCGCGAGGAGGGTGAGCGCGAAGAGGCGCGCGTCCGCGAGGCGCGCGTCGCCACCGGGCCGGTCCATCAGTTGCCGGTCGCCGGCTGGAGCTGCGCGATGGCGACCAGGCGCGCGCGGCGCAAGGCCGCGGGGATGTCGCCGGGATTCTCGCGCGCCACCGCGCCCGCGTCGACCTTGCGCGCGGCATGCAGCGCTCGGCGCATCGCGCGTCGCGGTGCGAAAGCTTCCGAGGCTTCGGCGTGCGCGTCGCATTCGGCCACCTCGAGAAGCAGGTCGAGGCGCTCTGGACGGCGGAACGAGTCCGAGCGCTCGAGCACCTCCAGGGTGGAATCGGCGTCGAGATCCGGCGACGCGATCGAGTCGCGCTCGCGGATGGCGAGGAGGGCCAGCTCGCGACAGTCGCTCGGCGCGTTCACGCGCCCCGCGAGGCGCGCGGCATCGCCGCCGTCGAGGTCCAGGACGAGGAGGGCGAAGCGCACCGCGAGGCCGTAGCCGCGCGCGGCCGCCCGGTCGAGCCGCTCGGGCGCGTCGGGGCGATCGAACAAAGCGTCGATCTCGGGAAGCACTCGCGCGAGCGCCCCGCACTCGCGCAATACCGCGACCATGCGCGAGGGCGCCTTCTCCATGAGGCCGCGAGCGAGCTCCTGCCACACGCGCTCGGGCACGAGGGCGTCGGCCTCGCCCGCGGCGACCATTCGCCCCATGAGCTCGAGGGTCTCCGGCGCGATCGCGAAGCCGAAGCGCGCGGCGAAGCGCGCCACGCGCAGGATGCGAACCGGGTCTTCGGCGAACGCCTCGCTCACGTGGCGCAAAATCCCCGCGCCAAGGTCGCGCGCCCCGCCGTAAGGATCCACGAGCACGCCGTCCTCGCCGCGCGCCATCGCGTTGATGGTGAGGTCGCGGCGGCGCAGGTCGTCCTCGAGCGTCACGCTCGCGTCCGCATGGAACACGAAGCCGCGATAGCCGGGCGCGGTCTTCCTCTCGGTGCGGGCGAGCGCGTATTCCTCGTGGGTCTCGGGATGCAGGAATACGGGGAAGTCCGCGCCCACCGGGCGAAAGCCGCGCTTCACCATCTCCGCGGGATCGGCGCCGACCACGACATGGTCGCGATCCTGCACCTCCAGGCCGAGCAGCTCGTCGCGCACCGAGCCGCCCACCGAGTACGTCTTCATCTACTGCGCCGGCGCGGCCGAGGCGTAGGGCTCGTCCTCGGGGACGACATCCTTCTCGCGTAGCGCATCGTCGATCCACGCGCGCACGCCGGGAGCGGCTGCCATCGCATCGCAGTAGCGGGCCGCCTCGGCGCCGAGCGCGACTCCGTAAGTGCGAAAGCGCATGACCACCGGCGCATACATGGCGTCGGCGGCGCTGAACGCGCCGAAGAGAAAGGGGCCCCCCGCGCCGAAGCGCCTTCGCGCCTCGCCCCATAGCCCCTCGATGCGCTCGATGTTCGCCTTCACCTCGGCATT
>JBDTXQ010000130.1:0-7228 GCA_040006115.1 Usitatibacter sp. | reverse complement strand
GGCTACGAATTCGCCAAGGACCAGTACGTGATCTTCTCGCCCGAAGAGCTGAAGGCGATGGAGGAAGCGGGCACCGGCATGGCCGAGATCACCGAGTTCGTCCCCATCGAGGCGGTGGACCCGGTGTATTTCGACAAGGCGTACTACCTCGCGCCGGACAAAGGCGGCGCCAAGCCCTTCGCGCTCCTGGCGAGCGCGTTGCGCGAATCGAAGCGCTGCGCCCTCGGCCGCTGGGCCGCGCGCGGCAAGCAGTACATCGTGATGATCCGCCCGGTGGAAGATGGCCTCATCATGCAGCAGCTCCTCTACGCGGGCGAGGTGCGTTCGATCAAGGAGGTCGAGATCCCGCAGACCGAGGTGAAGCCCGCGGAGCTGAAGCTCGCCAAGCAGCTCATCGACGCGCAGGCCTCCGAGACCTTCGACCCCAGCCAATATACCGACCAGGTCGCCGAGCGCATCGAGTCCGCGGTGCAGCAGAAGGTCGAGGGCCAGGAGATCACCATGACCGAGGCGCCGCAGGGCGGCGGCGCGCAGGTGATCGACCTCATGGAAGCGCTCCGCGCGAGCCTCGAGAGGAAGCCCGCAAAGTCGAAATCGAAGGAAGAGCCCGCATCCCCGGCCCGGGGCAGCGCAGAGCGCAAGCCCGCCAAGCGCGCGCAGGTCGCCGTAGCCCCCGTGCCCGCCGCGCGCAAGGGTGCCAAGAGCAAGGCCTAGACTCACGGGCAGCACCGCGATGCAGCGCTACGGCGTCCGCGACGTCGAGAGGCTGCTGCGCCTTCCGCGCAGCACCATTCGCTCGTTGATCGCCGCGGGTTTCGTCGTGCCCGAGCGCGGGCCGCGCAATGCCTGGCGCTTCTCGTTCCAGGATCTGATCGTGCTGCGCACCGCGCAGGCGCTCGCCGCGGCGAACGTCCCGGGGCGGCGCATCACGCGCTCGGTGAAGGAGCTGCGCCGCCACCTTCCCGACTCGATGCCGCTCTCCGGATTGAGCATCGGCGCCGTGGGCGACCAGGTGGTGGTGAGAGAAGGCGGCAGCCGCTGGCAGGCGGACTCGGGCCAGTACCTGCTCGCCTTCGAGGGCGACCCTGCCGACGGCCGGCTCAACGTGATCGAGCCCGCGGTGGCCGAGCCCGCCGGCGAGGCGCAGGCCTGGTTCGATCATGCCGTCGCCCTCGAACCCGCCGACGTGGACGGCGCGATCGCAGCCCACCAACGCGCCATCGTGCTCGACGCGTCGCGTGCCGATGCGCGCATCAACTTCGGGCGCCTGCTGCACGAATCGGGACGTCTCGCCAAGGCCGAGCGCGCCTATCGCGAGGCGATCGAACTTCTCGGGCACGACCCGATCCTCCTCTACAATCTGGGCGTGCTCCTCGAAGACATGAATCGCAAGCGCGAAGCGGTGGACGCGTACCAGGCGGCGTTGCGCGGCGACCCGGAGCTCGCCGATTGCCATTACAACCTATCGCTCCTCTGCGGGGAGCTCGGGCGCCCGCGCGAGGCGCTGCGCCACATGTCGCAATACCGCCGCCTGGTCCGAAGCTCGACATGAAGTATGCGATCGCGGCATGGATCATCTCGGCGGTAGTTCTCTCGCTCGCGCTGTGGCTGCACCTCCTGCCGGCCCTCCTTGCCGGGCTCCTCTCCTACGAGCTCGTGCACCTCATCGGGCCGCGCCTCACGCGCTCGCGGCAGGGCGGGGGAAAGCTCGCCGCGGTGGCAGTCATCGCGGTCGCCGTGGTGGCGATCCTCACCCTCGTCGTGTTCGGCGCCGTTGCGTTCCTGCGCAGCGACATGGGTAGCCTCCCGCACCTGATGCAAAGGCTCGCCGAGATCGTCGAGGGCTCGCGCGGCCACCTTCCCGATTGGCTCTTCGGCGCAATTCCCGGCGACGCGGAAAGCCTCAAGGCCGCGATCATCGAATGGCTCCGCGTGCACGCGCAGGAGCTGCGCACGCTCGGCGGCGAGCTCGGCCACGTGGTCGCCTACTCCCTCATTGGCATGGTGATCGGCGCGTTGGTGGCGTTGCGCGAGGCCGAGGAGGTGCAGGAGGGCGGGCCGCTCGACCGCGAGCTTCGGGAGCGCGCCACGCGTCTCGCGGAGTCGTTCCGGCGCGTGGTGTTCGCACAGATCCGCATCTCGGCCTTGAACACGATCTTCACCGCGGCTTATCTGCTCGCGGTCCTGCCGCTTTTTGGCGTGCACCTGCCGTTGGGGAAAACGCTGGTCGCGGTCACGTTCGTCACGGGACTGCTGCCCGTGGTGGGGAACCTCATCTCCAACACGCTGGTGGTGCTGGTGAGCCTCGGGGTGTCGTTGCCTGTGGCGATCGCGTCGCTCGCCTTCCTCGTGGTGATCCACAAGCTCGAATACTTCCTCAACGCGCGCATCGTGGGGCGGCAGATCCGCGCGAATGCGTGGGAGCTCCTCCTCGCGATGCTGGCGATGGAGGCGGCATTCGGAATCCCGGGCCTGGTCGCCGCGCCGATCTACTACGCATACTTGAAGGACGAGCTCGCCGCGCGCGGGCTGGTCTGATCGCGCGTCACGCCCGGTCGAGCCACGCCGCGAGCGCATCGAGCATCGCGGCGCGCACTTCGGGGTCCTTGCGTGCGCTTCGCGCGGGCACATGGAAAGAATGGTCGGCATCCTCGAAGACCTGGAGCGTCGCGCGCGCGCCGAGCGCCTTGACGACGGGTCGCAGCAGGTCCAGGTCGGCGAGCTCGTCGCGCGTGCCCTGCAGGAAGAGCATCGGCACCGCGACATCGTAGAGATGCTCGGCGCGATCGTCGGAAGGCTTGCCGGCGGGATGGAGCGGAAAGCCCAGGAATGCGAGGCCGCCGACGCCGGCAAGCGGTTCCGTGGCCTGGGCCTGCGACGTCATGCGGCCGCCGAAGGACTTGCCGCCCGCGAAGAGCGGGAGCCCGGGGAGCAGGATCGCGGCCTTCGCTACCGCTGCGCGCACCGCCGCGTGCGCGACCTTCGGCGGATCGGGTCTTTTCGAGCCGCGCTCCATGTACGGGAACTGGTAGCGAAGGGTGGCGATGCCGCGCTCCGCGAGCTCGTTGGCCACCGCCGCCATGAAGGGATGCGCCATGCCCGCGCCCGCGCCGTGCGCGAATACGTAGCTGGCTCGCGCGCGCGGAGGCGCGACCAGGAGGCCGGCGACTCTCCCGGAGCCTTCGACCTCGATCGTCACCGGGCGCGGTTTTTCACTCATCCACCCAAGGCTACGCGCCCTCGGGCCGCAGCGCAGGGTGAGGTCGGCGAGGGCGGCGAAATACACTTCCCGGTCTTGTCGAGGGGCTGTAGATTCGGGCAATGAGCTGGTTCGTGTATGTGATCGAGTGCGAGGACGGAAGCCTCTATACCGGCATCGCCATCGACCCCGAGGCGCGATTCGAGGTGCACCGCACGGGGAAGGGCGCGCGCTACACGCGCTCACACCCGCCGCGGCGGCTGCTCGTGACGCTCGCCTTTCCCGACCGATCGAGCGCGCTGAAGGAGGAGTATCGGGTGAAGCGAATGAGCGCTTCGGAAAAGCGCTCGTTCGTGAGCGACAATGACGGCAATCGAAGGAGCACATGAATGGCCATGATCGAGAAGAGGCTGCGCGACGCCCTGGGCGGGATTTCCGGGATCCTCGTGACCCCGTTCGACCGCGGCGACAAGCTCGCCCCCGGACGCCTGGCGCCCATCATCGAGCGGGCCATCGGCGCCGGCGTGCACGCGTTGGTCGCGAACGGGAACACGGGCGAGTTCTACGGGCTCACCATGGCGGAGGCGGAGTCGATGGTCCACGCGATCGGGGAGCAAATGAATGGCCGCTCGGTGCTGATCGGCGGCGTTGGGCGAAGCCTGCACGACGCGTGCGCGCTTGCGCGTGCTTCGCGCGCCGCCGGCGCCATGGCGCTGATGGTGCACCAGCCTCCCGACCCCTTCGTCTCGCCGCGCGGCATCGTCGCGTACGTGGAGCGCATCGCCGATGCGGGAGGCGGCCTGCCGTTGATGCTTTATTTGCGCAATGACGGGATCGGCCTCGACGCGATCGAGAAGCTCACGCGCGTACCGGGCGTGGCCGGGGTCAAGTGGGCGTGTCCGACGCCGATGCGCCTCGCCGAAGCGATCCGGCGTTGCGATCCGGAAATCGTCTGGGTCGACGGGCTTGCCGAACCGTGGGCGCCGCCTTTCTTCGCCGTGGGCGCGCGCGGCTTCACCTCGGGCCTCATCAACGTCTGGCCCGAGCACTCGGTCGCGATCCATGCCGCGCTCGAGAGGGGCGACTACGCGATGGCCCGAAAGCTCATCGACGTGATGGCCGGTTTCGAAGACCTGCGCGCCGAGGAGCAGAACGGCACCAACGTGACGGTGGTGAAGACCGCGCTGCAATTGATGGGAGACGATTGCGGCGCGACGCGACCGCCTTCGGCATGGCCGCTCACCGATACGCAGACGTCGAGACTGAGGAGGCAGCTTCACGCCTGGGGCATCAAGGCCGGGGCGGCGGTAAAGGAGACGGCATGACATCGAGCCCCCGGAAGACTCCGGCCGCGCTTCGCAGCGCGCGCTGGTTCGCGCCGGACGACCTGCGCTCCTTCGGCCACCGCTCGCGCATGATGCAGATGGGTTACGCGCCCGAGGACTACCTCGAGCGGCCCATCATCGCGATCATCAACACGTGGTCCGACCTGCAACCGTGCCACATGCACTTCAAGCAACGCGTCGAGGACGTGAAGCGCGGCATCACGCAGGCGGGCGCATTCCCCGTGGAGCTCCCCGCGCTGTCGCTCTCCGAGACCTACGTGAAGCCCACCACGATGATGTACCGCAACATGCTGGCGATGGAGACGGAGGAGCTGCTGCGCTCCCATCCCGTCGACGGCACGGTGCTGATGGGCGGCTGCGACAAGACCGGCCCTGCGCTCCTCATGGGCGCCACCAGCATGAACCTCCCCACGATCTTCGTGCCCGCGGGCCCGATGCTGCGCGGCAACTACAAGGGGACGGTGCTGGGCTCGGGCTCTGATTCGTGGAAGTACTGGGACGAGCGCCGCGCCGGAAAGATCAGCAAGGCGGACTGGCTCGGCGTCGAGGGCGGAATCGCGAGGAGCCACGGCACGTGCATGACCATGGGAACCGCGAGCACCATGACGGCGATCATTGAATCCGTCGGCATGAGCCTGCCGGGATCGTCTTCCATTCCGGCGGACGATTCGAACCACGTGCGCATGGCCTCCGAATCGGGGCGTCGCATCGTGGAGATGGTGTGGGAAGACCTCACACCCTCGAAGATCCAGACGCGCGCGGCCTACGAGAACGCGATCAAGGTGGCGATGGCGATGGGATGCTCCACCAACGCGATCATCCACTTGATCGCCATGGCGCGCCGCGCCGGGTGCGACATCGGGCTGGACGATTTCGAGAAGGCGAGCCGCAATGTGCCGGTGATCGCCAACATCCGGCCGAGCGGCGACAAGTACCTGATGGAAGACTTCTTCTACGCCGGCGGACTCACCGGGCTCATGATGCGGCTGCGCGAGAAGCTCGACCTGGGCGTGATGACCGTCACCGGGCGCACGCTCGGCGAGAACATCGCGAACGCCGAAGTCCACAACGACGACGTGATCCGCACCCTCGACAACGCGCTCTACAACGAGGGCGCGCTCGCCGTTCTGAAGGGAAACCTCGCCCCCGACGGCTGCGTCATCAAGCCCTCCGCGTGCGAGCCGCGCTTCTTCAAGCACACCGGACCCGCGCTCGTGTTCGACGACTATCCTTCGCTGAAGGCCGCGATCGACGACGAGAACCTCGACGTGACCGCCGACCACGTCCTCATCCTGCGCAATGCGGGCCCCCAGGGCGGCCCCGGGATGCCGGAGTGGGGCATGTTGCCGATCCCGAAGAAGCTCGTGAGAGAGGGCGTGCGCGACATGCTGCGGCTGTCCGACGCGCGCATGAGCGGCACCAGCTACGGCGCGTGCATCCTGCACGTCGCGCCCGAGTCGTACATCGGCGGGCCGCTCGCGCTGGTGGAGAACGGCGACATGGTCTCCGTGGACATCGATGCGCGCGCGATCCGCCTCGAGATCACTGACGAGGAAATGGCCCGGCGCAAGGCGCAGTGGACGCCGCCGGCGAAACATTACGAGCGAGGCTACGGCTACGCGTTCTCGAAGCACATCCTGCAGGCGAACGAGGGCTGCGACTTCGACTTCCTGCAAACAGGTTTCGGCGCGCCCGTGGGCGAGCCCGCGATCTACTGATCGGCCATGCCACAGGCCTCGCGGGACGAGGCTGCTAGCCGTCTGCGAAGCCGTATTACACTGGGGAAAATCCGGAGGTTCATCCATGCCCGCTCCTGCAGACATCACCATTTCCGACGAAAAGACGACCACTGCCAAGCCGGCCGCGGCCACCAAGACCCAGTCCGCGGCAGAGCTCCTCGTCAAATGCCTTGAAAACGAGGGCGTCGAATACATCTTCGGCATTCCCGGCGAGGAGAACATCGACGTGATGGACGCGCTCCTCTCGAGCTCGATCAAGTTCGTCACCTGCCACCACGAGCAGGGCGCAGCCTTCATGGCCGACGTCTACGGGCGCCTCACCCAACGCGCCGGCGTCTGCATGTCCACGCTCGGGCCGGGGGCAACCAACCTCATCACCGGGGTGGCCGACGCCAACATGGACCGCGCGCCCATCGTCGCGATCGCGGGGCAGGGCGCCACGACGCGCCTGCACAAGGAAAGCCACCAGATCCTCGACCTGGTGAACATGTTCAAGCCGATCACCAAGTACAGCGCCCAGGTGCTCGATCCGGGCATCACCGCCGAGATCGTGAGGAAGGCGTTCAAGGTCGCGCAGACCGAGAAGCCCGGCGCCTCCTTCATCGATTTCCCGGAGAACATCGCCGAGATGAAGGTGGACAAGAAGCCGATCCCGGTACAGACCGCGTACACGCCGGAGGCGCCGGCCGCCAAGATCGAGTTCGCCGCGAACCTGATCACGAACGCTAGGGCGCCGGTCATCCTCGCCGGCAACGGGGTGATCCGCCAGGGCGCATCGGACTCGCTGGTGAGCTTCGCGGAAGTCCTGAAGATCCCGGTGGCGAACACTTTCATGGCGAAGGGCATCGTGCCCTTCACCAACGAGCTGTCGCTCGGCACGATCGGCCTGAAGGCGCGCGACCTGCCGTGGTTCGCCTTCGAGAAGGCCGACGTCGTGATCTGCA
>JBDTXQ010000129.1:0-7257 GCA_040006115.1 Usitatibacter sp. | reverse complement strand
CGCCCACGACGATACGCTGCATCGTGCCGACCTGATGGATCACGCCGGGGCGCGAGATATGCGTCGCGACATAGGCCACGCCGCCCATGACCGCGCTTTCCGGAAGCACACGCCGCAGGATGTCGTCCTTGATGACGCCGTTCTGCAAGGACAGGACGCCGGTGCGCGGCCCGACGATCGGCTTGATGGCGTTCGCCGCGGCTTCCGTGTCCCAGAGCTTCACCGAGAGGATCACCAGGTCGATCGGGCCGAGCGAGGCGGGATCGTCGGTGGCATGCACCTTCGGCACGTGGATGTCGCCTTGGGCCGCGTTCTCGATGGTGAGGCCGCGCTCGCGCATCGCCGTCAGGTGCGCGCCACGCGCGATGAAACTCACGTCGTATCCGGCGTTCGCGAGGCGGCCGCCGAAAAATCCGCCGACGCCGCCCGAGCCCATCATCGCGATCTTCATTCTCGCCGCCTCGTGAACCGAAGCGGCCATGTTACTTCAAGGCGAAATCGACCCGGCTCGCCTGCGGTTTGTCCGCGGCGGGCGAGGCCGCCGCCGCGACGAGCACGCGATCTGCGGGGAGCTTCCCGGTCCCGACGAGGTACGTCTTCACCTGCTCGGAGCGGCGCGCCGCGAGCGCGCGCAACTCCTCCTCGCCGACAGCGACACGCTCGAGGAGGAAGGCTTCCATCTCGGCCGCGGAAGGCTCCGTCGGCGCCGCGTCCTTCGCAGGCGGTTTGCCGGGCGCGGCCTTCGGCGCCGCCTCGCGCAGATACTCGGCCTTCATGAGCGCTGCGTACTGCGCGTCGTCGGCGGCCTTCAGCTTCGCCCGCAACGCCGCCTTCTTCAACGCGGCGAGGTCCTTCTGCGCGTCGTTGCGCGGAGTGATTTGGAGCTTGATCGCCGGCCGGTCGAGGAGCGCCTTCACCACCGCGTCGAGCTTCTTGCGGTCCGCCGCGTCGAGCTCGTCGCGGCCGGGCTCGAAGTCGACGAAGGCTAGGTCGTCGCCACCGCCGCCCGCCTTGTCGCCGCCGCCCCCGCCGCCGAACGCCGCGGTGAGGAGCGAGAACGGCGCCGTGATCGCCTTCTTCAGCAGGTTCGCAACGACCTGACCCACCAACGCGCCGATCTCGAATTGCGGATCGTCGAGGGAGCCGCTGATCGGCAACTCGAGGTTGATCGCGCCCTTCGAGTCCTTCAGCAGGTTCACCGCAAAGAGCACGGGCAGCTTGGTCGCTTCCGGCCCCTCGACGCGCTCGCCGAAGGTGAGCTGGTCGATGAAGATCTTGTTGCGTCCCTCCATCTTGCCGTTCTCGATGTGGTACTTCACGTCGAGGGTCAGCTTGCCCTTGGTGATGCCGTAGCCCGCGTAGCGCGCTGAGTACGCGGAGAGCTTGGGCAGCTCGATGTCCTTGCCTTTCGCCGCGATGTCGAGGAAGAGGTCGCCGGAAAGCGGGTTCACCGTGCCCGCGATGGTGACCGGCGAGGTCTCGTCGTAGGCGCCCTTCAGGTCCACGACGCCGCGCGCCTGCGGGTCCGAGGAAAGGCCCGTGACGGTTCCGGCGAGCGCGCCGACATCGGCGGTGTAGTTCGGCTTGATGAAGTGGTCGGAGAAATTGAGGCGGCTATCGGTGAAGAGCACGCGATCGATGCGCACGTTGCGCGGTTTCACGTCGCCCGGCCCGGGCGCCGGCGCCGCGGGCTGCTCGGGCGTTGCCTGCTTCAGCTGCTGGAGGTTCAATTTACCGTCGGGGTTCACCACGATCCGCGAATAAACCTTGTCCACCGCGATCTCGGCGATGGCGAGGTCGAGCGGCGCCTCGCGCGCCCATTTGAGCGCGATACCCGACATGCGCACCGCGTGCCAGTTGAGGAGGTCCTCGTTGATCGTGGTGTCCACGGTGACGAGGTTGGCGACCGCGGCGGTGCCGTTGTAGGCGATGCGCATCGCGTTGCGCTCGCCCCGCAGCGTGAACGTGCCCTTGGCCGAGGCGAAGCCGCTCTTCAGGGCGACCGTCTTGAACTGCTCCACATAGCGGCGCGCCGGGACGATGTCGACGTGGCGCGCGTCCAGCCTGGCGTCGAGCTCCAGCGGCGAGAGCACGAACGATCCGTCGAGATCGACGCTGCCCGCCTTGTCGAGCGTGACCTTCGCCGCCATCGAGCCCTTCGTGCCCTTCTCGGTGGACACGCCGCCCGCCTCGAGGTGGGCGACATTGACGTGATGCTCGGCGGCGGGCTTCACGGAAGCGTCGTGGAGCGTGATGCGATAGCGGTCGAGCGTGAGCTTGCCGAGGGCGACGACCCAGGGCGACGGCGCCTCGGCCTTCGCGCCCTCGTCCTTCAGCCGCATCGGCGGCTCGATCGAGCCGTCGCGCTTGCGCGTCATTTCGATCGCGGCGTCGTTCGAGGCGAGGGAGGCCACGTCGACGCGCTTTCTCTTGAGGTCCGCGCGGATGTCCTTCGCCTCGGCCGCGGCGAGCCGCACCGGGCCGCGGGCCAAGCTCGCGTCCGTGACCTTCACCGAATTCACCTTCACCAACCCCGCGATCGGATCCAACGATGCGATGTCCGCGTCGATCCGCGCGACTTTCGCCGAGCCGCCGTCGTCGGGCGCAGTGACCGCGAGATCGCGCAGGGCGAGCGTGCCCGCGACGTCGACCGAAGGATCCTTGCCCGCCGCCTGGGTGAAGCGGATCGCGAGCTTCGCGTCGAGCTTGCCGGACTCGATCTTCACCGGCAGCGGCGTCGGCGAGTACTCGACGTAGCGCCGCACGTCGAGCTCGTCGAGGTCGATGGCGAGGTGGGTGCGCAGCGAATTCTCGAAGGGCAGCGTCTCGCCCTTGAAGCGCAGCGCCGCGCCGTTCAGCTTGGCCGCGAAACTCGGCTGCACGTATTCCTTGAGGTGCGAGGGCAGGTTGGAGATGAAGGGAATCGCGATGTCGACATCGCTCACCTGGTGCCTGGCGCCCTTGGGCTTGTCCTCGAAGTCGATGCGCGCGCCCGCGAGGCGGATGTTGGCGAGGGAGAAGCGCGCCTTGTCGGACTCGGAAGTGGGCGGCATCGCGGCGATCTTCGCGAGGATGTCGCTCAGGTTGTAGCGCGCGTCGCTCTCGCGCACGAGGTTCACCTTGAGGCCCGAGAGCGTGAGCTGGTCGGCCACCGGTGCCAGGCGATAGACCGAGCTGATGCTGCCGTCCAGGTCGAGCTGGTCGAACGAGGCGAAGACGGTTTTCCCGTCCGGCTCCATGATCCTGAAGCCCTTCGCGGTGGCGGCGAGGGTGAACGGGTTGAAGGTCAAATCGTCGATCGTGGCGACGCGGCCGAGCTTCTCGCGCACCTTCTCGACGATCGTCTTCTTCACGAATACCGGCGCGACCCACCCGCCGGCGACGGCATAGAGCCCGACAGCGGCGATCACCGCGAGGATGGCGTTGCGCAGCCGGCGGCGTTTGGGAGGGGTGGGTGCGGGGGAGCTCACGCGGATTGGACAGGGACGATCGAATCGCGTTCTGTCACCATTCGATCCTTATGGTCCTATTCCTCACGTGACGCGCGCTGGACGTCCCGGCGGGAACGTCGCCTTGCGCGCGGCGACGCCCGCGGATTCGCTATGCCTCGGCGTGCTGGGGACCCAGGTGTTCCTCGACACGTACGCCACCTCCGGCATCCGCCGTCCGATCGCGGCGGAGGTGGTCGCCGCGTTCTCCACTTCCGCCGTGCGTGCCCTCTTTGACGATCCCGCGCTGCGCATCACCGTCGCGGAGCGCGACGACCACCTGATCGGGTTCGTCCAGACCGCCCTCGCCACCGGGCACGATCTCGTCCGCTCCCCGTCGCCAGTGGAGCTCCGGCGCATCTATGTGCAGGAGCCCTTCACGCGCCAGGGTGTGGGCGCGTTGCTGCTACGTCATGCGGAAGAAGCCGCAGACTCGGAAGGGGCGACCCATCTGTGGCTTTCCGCGTGGGTGCACAACGAGCGTGCCTTGCGGTTCTACGCGCGGCACGGATACATCGACCTGGGCTCGACCCCCGTGCAGATCGAAGGGGAGAGTTACGTGAACCGCGTGCTCGCGAAGCGGCTGGGGCGCTGAACCTTATGGCGCGCGCGGAGGCGAATCGGAATCCCCCAGGAGTCCCTCGGTCTCGATGAAGCCGATGATGGTCTCCAGCCCGTGGCCCGTTTTCATGTTGGTGAACACGAATGGGCGCTCGCCGCGCATGCGCTTCGCGTCCCGCTCCATCACCTCGAGCGAGGCACCCACCATCGGCGCCAGGTCGATCTTGTTGATGACGAGGAGGTCGGACTTGGTGATGCCGGGGCCTCCCTTCCTGGGGATCTTGTCGCCCGCGGCGACGTCGATCACGTAGAGCGTGAGGTCGGAGAGCTCGGGGCTGAAGGTCGCGGCGAGGTTGTCGCCGCCGGACTCGATGAAGACCACATCGAGCGCCGGGAAGCGCTTGTTCAGGCGCGCGACCGCTTCCAGGTTGATCGAGGCGTCCTCGCGGATCGCGGTGTGCGGACAGCCGCCGGTCTCGACGCCGATGATGCGCTCGGGCGCGAGCGCCTCGTTTCGCACCAGGAACTGCGCGTCCTCCTCGGTGTAGATGTCGTTGGTGACCGCGGCGATGTCGTACTTGTCGCGCAGCGCCTTGCACAGCGCGAGGGTGAGCGCGGTCTTGCCGGAGCCCACCGGGCCGCCGATGCCGACGCGAAGGGGGGAAGCTTCTTTCATGAGCGGAAGATCCGGCTGTACTGGGTTTCGTGACGCGCCGAGAGCAACGCGAGACCGGGCGCGAGGCTCGCGAGCTCGTCGTCGCCGAGCGCTGCGGCGCTCTCGACGGCGCGCGGGATTCGCTGCGCGAGCTCGAGAAGAATGCGCTGGCCGTCGGTCTGGCCCAGCGGCACGCATTTCAGCGACGCGAGGACCTGGTTCTCGATCCAGGCGAAGAGATAGGCGCCAAGCGCTTCTCGCGCATCGATCTTCCACGCGGCGACGGCCAGGGCGAACGCCGTCGGATACGCGAGCTCCTCGAAAGCCCGCAGCGCCTCGACGCCATCGATCGCGAGCGAGTCGAGGAGCGCGCGCATCGAGTAGCCCATCTGCAGCGTCTCGGCGCGCAGCTCCGCGGTCTCGCGGCTCGCGACGAATTCCTCGTTCCACTTTCTCGCGGCGCCGACGTCCCCTGAATTCCACGCGGCGGCGAGGCGCAGGAAGATCGGCGCTTCCATGCACTGCACCGAGATCGCGAGCACGTCGCCGATCCATGCCAGGGCGCTGGGCGCGTCGTGCACGATCCCCGCTTCGACGGCGGCCTCGAGGCCTTGCGAATAGCTGTACGCCCCGACCGGCAGCGAGGGGCTGGCGAGCTGGAGGAGCCGGACATCCATCACTTCGTCCCTCCGAACTCGTGGATCCTTCCGCCATGCCCGGACTCGTTGTCGTGGCGATGGTGGGCGCCGTACGCGCCGGCCTCGGGCTCGAACGGCGCGTCGAGCGCGGACACGCGCGCGCCCAGGCCCTTCAGCATCTCCTCGAGCACGTGGTCGGCGGCGAGGCGCAGCCACCCGTCGCCTACCTGGACGGGCACATGGCGATTGCCGAGGTGGTAGGCGGCGCGCGCGAGGTCCCGCGGCGAATCGCATTCCACGTGCAGGACGCGCTCGGTTTCGGCGATCACCTCGATCACGCGACCGTCGGACGCGACCACCCAGTCGCCGCCGCGCAGCACCAGGCCGCGCTCGAGCACGATCGCCACGGGCTCGCCGGACACGAGGGCGGCAAGCTGCCGGCTCTTCTGGCGGCGATCGAAGGGCAGGCGCAGCTGCCCGCGCACCTGCACGCCGTAGGCGGCATTGGGCTTCAGCGGAAATCGCGAGCGGATCTCGATCACGTCAGAAGAGGAAGTAGCGCTGCGCCATCGGCAGTGTCGCCGCGGGCTCGCAGGTGAGGAGCTCGCCATCGGCGCGCACCTCGTAGGTCTCCGCGTCGACCTCGAGCTTCGGCATCCACGCGTTGTGGACCATGTCCTTCTTGCCGATGCCGCGCGTTCGCCGCACCGCTTCGAGCGGCTTCCCCAAGCCCAGGTTGCGCACTTCCGGATTATCGAGCGCCGCCTGCGACACGAATGTGACAGAGGTGCGTAACGCCCCACCGTACGCGGCGAACATCGGGCGGTAATGCACCGGCTGGGGCGTGGGGATCGAGGCGTTCGGATCGCCCATCGCCGCGGCCGCGATCATCCCGCCCTTCAGGATCAGCGCGGGCTTCACGCCGAAGAACGCCGGCTTCCACAGCACGAGGTCGGCGATCTTGCCGGGCTCGATGGATCCCACCGCGTGCGAGATGCCGTGGGCGATCGCCGGATTGATCGTGTACTTGGCGATGTAGCGTTTCACGCGGAAGTTATCCGCCGAACCGCGGCCGGGCCCCAGGTGCCCGCGCTGCACTTTCATCTTGTGCGCGGTCTGCCAGGTGCGGATCACGACTTCTCCCACGCGCCCCATGGCCTGCGAGTCCGACGACATCATCGAGAAGCAGCCGAGGTCGTGGAGGATGTCCTCCGCGGCGATGGTCTCGCGGCGGATGCGCGACTCGGCGAAGGCCACGTCCTCGGCGATCGCCGGATCCAGGTGATGACAGACCATCAGCATGTCGAGATGCTCGGCGATGGTGTTCACCGTGTAGGGCCGTGTCGGGTTGGTCGACGACGGCAGCACGTTGGGGAGCGCCGCGACCTTGATGATGTCGGGCGCATGACCGCCGCCCGCGCCCTCGGTGTGGTACGTATGGATGGTGCGGCCCTTGAACGCGGCGACGCTCGCCTCGACGAACCCCGACTCATTCAGGGTGTCGGTGTGGATCGCGACCTGCACGTCCATCTCGTCGGCGACCGAGAGGCAACAGTCGATGGCGGCGGGCGTCGTGCCCCAATCCTCGTGAAGCTTGAGCCCGATGGCACCAGCCTCCACTTGCTCGCGCAACGCTTCCGGCCGGCTCGCGTTGCCCTTGCCGAGGAAGCCGAGGTTCATCGGAAAAGCGTCGGCCGCGGCGAGCATCGAGTGCAGGTGCCACGGCCCCGGCGTGCAGGTGGTGGCCGAGGTGCCGGTCGCCGGACCGGTGCCGCCGCCGATCATCGTCGTCACGCCGCTCATCAGGGCTTCCTCGATCTGCTGCGGGCAGATGAAGTGGATGTGGGTATCGACGCCGCCGGCGGTGACGATCATGCCTTCGCCGGCGATGATCTCGGTGGCGCCGGCGATGGCC
>JBDTXQ010000128.1:0-7306 GCA_040006115.1 Usitatibacter sp. | reverse complement strand
CGATCTCGAGGATCGGCGGGAGGGCGGGACGGCGCAGCTTCACGGTTCTCATCTGCTTCATGGTGTGCCTCGTTCGGTAGGTCCTGCTGAAACCGAATGTAGCCCTACCCTTTCGGCCTACCATCCAGAAAAACCCACGTGCCCGTGTAGGACTTGGCTGATTCGCGCGTGGTGATTCGCGAGTGCCTACAACGCTCCGCTCTTCCTCAGCAACTTCTCGATCGCCGCGGCGATGCGCGCGTATCCCACTTCATTGGGGTGCACGAAGTCCGACTTGAGGCTCGAGTTGAGGAGTACTTCCTTCATCGCCGTCTCCTCGAACGCGATCGCCTCGCCCGCGGCGATCTCGCCGTAGAGCGGCGGGACCGAGGGCGGCACGCCCGGCTTTGGCGTGGCGAGCAACACCACCGGGATCCCCTTCGCCTTCGCCAGGCGGATCATCGCGCGCACGTTGCTCGCGACGCCCGCGTCGTCCATCCTGCGCAGGAAGTCGTTGCCGCCGTGGCAGAGGATGAGGAGTTGCGGGCGCACCTCCTCGAGAACTCCGCCAAGCCTCTCGAGGCCCTCGGCGCTGGTCTCGCCTGGCACGCCCGCATTCACGACCTTGAGGCCGGTGCTGCGCTCCAGCACCGCGGGATACGACTCGGCCGCCGCCGCGCCGGTGCCGAACGTGAGGCTATCGCCGAACGCGAGGACCACCGCGCCGCCATCGAGCCTCGCGATCTTCGCCTTCGGGCCGCCGCAGCCCGGGAGCGCGAGGGCCGTGGCGATCGACAGCAAAAAGAGCGCGCGCCCAAGGATTCGCATGGCGCGCCTAGGATATCCTCTCCGGTGAGCCATGAAAGTCGATTCCCACACCGCACGCGAATGGGCCTCGCTCGCCGTCGAGTCGGGGAAGAACTGGGTGCGTGATGGCGCGGCGAGCATGGGCGCGGCGCTCGCCTTCTACACGCTCTTCTCCATGGCGCCGCTGCTCCTGCTCGCCATCTCGGTCGCCGGCATCGTCATCGGCACCGACACCGCGCGTGATCTGCTCATGAACCAGCTCACCTCGCTGATGGGCGAGCAGGGCGCGGGCGCGGTGAGCTCGGTGCTCGAGCGGGCGAACGAGAAGTCCGAAGGATGGTGGTCGGCGTTGGTCAGCATCGTGACCCTCGTGATCGGCGCCTCCACGGTCTTCGCCGAGCTGCGCCGCGACCTCGACAAGATCTGGAGCTTCGCGGCTGCGTCGAGCGCGGGCGTGTGGGGCTTCGTGAGCTCGAAGCTGCTGTCGGTGGGGATGGTCGCGGCCATCGGCTTCCTGCTGATGGTCTCCCTCGCGGTGAGCGCGACGGTCTCCGCCCTGGGCTCGACGTGGGCCGGCAGCTTGCCGGGGGGGGCGCTCGTGCCCCGCGCGCTCGAGTTCGCCGGCTCGTTCGTGGTGATCACCGGCCTCTTCGCGATGATCTACAAGATCCTGCCGAGCGTGCGCATCGCGTGGGGCGACGTCTGGGTGGGCGCCGCCGTGACGTCCCTCCTCTTCTGGATCGGCAAATACCTGATCGGCCTGTATATCGGCCGCAGCGCGATCGCTTCCCCGTTCGGCGCCGCCGGCACGCTGGTCGTGGTCATCGTGTGGGTGTACTACTCGGCGCAGATCTTCTTCCTCGGCGCGGAGTTTACGCGCGCCTACGCGTTGCGCATGGGTTCGCTGCGGGGCTCGGGCAACGAGACGCCACCGGCGCAGGCCGCGAAGGCCTGAACCTTCAAAGAACGACGATGGCGACCGCGACGAAGAACGCGATCGCGTAGGCGGTGACGATCATGGCGCGCGCGCGGTCGACGCGGGGCGCCTCGTGCTTTGGCGGCATCGTCCAACCCGAGCGCGACGACGTGGAGTCCGCGTCTGCGGGCAGCACCGAAAGGCGCGCCAGCCCCTCGGTGGAATCGAACCGCGGCGAAGGGCGCAGCTCCATCGGGTCATCGCGGGCGGGGCTCGCCATGCCGGCCTCGGGGGCGATCTGCGCGGGCGCATCTCGGGGCACGGTCCTCGCCCCCGCGCGCTCGACGCCCTTCGCCTGCGCCGCGGCAACTTCCTCCTTCGCGTCGTGCAAGTCCTTGGCGAGCTCGCCCGCCTTCGCGTAACGCTCGTCGGGCTTCTTCTTCAGGGCGCGCGCGACGATGTAGTCGATCACCGGCGGCAGGTCCGGCGCGACGTGGCTGGGCGGCGTGGCCGGCATGTTCGCAACCTTGAACATGAGCTCGGGGATGTCCTCGCCCTGGAAAGGCTTGGCGCCAGTGAGCATCTCGTAGAGCACGAGGCCCAGCGAGAAGATGTCGGCGCGATGGTCGAAGGGCTGCCCGACGATCTGCTCCGGCGACATGTACTGCGGGGATCCCAGCAGCACGCCCGTCTGCGTCTTTACCGTCGGCTCGTGCAGGCGCGCGATGCCGAAGTCCATGATCTTCACGCGTCCATCGGGCAGCACCATGATGTTGCCGGGCTTGATGTCGCGGTGCACGACGCCGCGCTCGTGCGCGAAGGCGAGGCCCTCGGCGACCGAAGCGGCGATCGCGGCCGACTCGGTCGGCGTGAGCTTCACCTCGCGGATCAGCTCGCGCAGGTCGCGTCCCTCGAGGAGCTCCATCGCGATGAACGCCGTATCGCCCTCGCGGCCCACGTCGTAGATGGTGATGATCGACGGGTGGCCGATGCTTCCCGCGGCGCGCGCCTCCTGCAGGAAACGCGCCTCGTGCCCGTCGCGCTCCGCGGCGCTGCCGGTGAGCGCGATGGTCTTGATTGCGACCGTCCGCCCGAGCGCGGAATCCTGCGCGCGGTACACGACGCCCATGGCGCCGCGCCCGAGCTCGTCGATCACCTGGAAGCGTCCGAATCTTTCCGGGAGTGCGTCGGCCATCGCTAGCTTCCCAACTTCTTCTTGAAGTCGCGCCAGAAATCCGGCTTGGGCTGCGTTTGCGGGCGCGTGAACGTGTGCGCGATCGTCGTGCGCTCGCCGGGCTTCAGGTCGAGGGTGATCTCGAGCGGCGGATAGCCGGGATTGCGAATCTGCACCACGCGCTTGCCGGCCGCTACCTCGATCTCGTGCAGCGGCGGCGCCATGCCCCGCGAGACTCCGTCCACGACGATCTCGCCGCGCGGCCTGACCGTGAGCCTCACCACCGCGGGCAGCGGTGGGAAGAGGCGCTTGGCTGCTTCGCGCCCCGCGATGCCGAGGAGCAGGATGCCCGTCACGCCGCCGGCGCCATAGGCGAGCAGTCGGCGCCGGTAGACGGAGCCGAGCTTGGCGTCCGGCGTGTAGAACGAATGCAAGCGCACGCGCGTATCGGTGAAATCGCCGGCGGTGGCGAGCGCCGCCGCGCGCGCCGGATGCGCGCGCTGCAGCGCCTTGGCGAAGTCGCCGGTGACAAGGAGCTTTTCCGGCGTGGCGAAGCGCGCCGCGGCGGCCGCGGCGGTGAGGCCGTCGCCGAGCACGCGCCCGTCGGAGCCGCGCGAAGTGAGGGCGAGGGGCCCGTAGCTGAGGCCCGCCTGCAGCGGCGAATCGATCGACGCCGCGTGCACGACCTGGGCCACGTCGAGGGCGCGCGCGGCATCGCCGAACAGGACGATCGCAAGGCCATCCTCCGCGTCGAGGACGGCTCGATCGGCCGCGGGGATCGATTCGATGGCGAGCCTCGCGCGGCTTTCAAGCTGTTCCTTGAGGGAGGCCTGCTCGCCGACCGGCCGGCTGCTGAACCGCGGGATGCGCAGGAAGGCGACGTTGGCGTAGACGGGCGTGGAAGCAGTGCTCATTCAAGCGACATTGTAGCGAGCGCGCCCTTCAAGCGCCGGCCTACGCGACGCGAATCCGGTCTCCTACCGCCGCAAATCGGCAATGTGTAAAAATAGGGCCCCCCGCAATCCCCGACCACCCCAATGAATACATGGTTCAAGGAAATCGACCGTGCGACCACGGAAGCCGAACTTGTGTCGCACGCGCGCGATTATTGCGCGCTCATGCACCCACGCGACCTGGCTCCTTTGCCGGTGGAATGCCGCGAGATTCGCATCGAGAGCGACTCGGATATCCCGCGGCTGCGCGAGAAGCTCGCGCGCGGCTACGAAGGCGTTCGCACGCAAACATCGGAGGTCGAAAAGTTGCGGGACCTGGTGAGCTACCTGTCGCGCGTTACCGAGCGGCTCGGCGAAATCCGCGGCGGCTAGGCAGCCCCCTCACCGCGACGCTAGGACGGCCGCGGAGAATCCGGCCCCAGGACCCCTGAAGGCGCGGCGCGAAAGCTAGCTGCCGGACCCTGAACCTCGGGCCCCGCGTCTCGCAACACCCAACGGCTGCCTTCCTTCACCCAGACATGGAAAGGCAGATTCACATCGGCGAAAACGAATTTCTCGGTCATGGGGCCACTGTACTGTCGCCGGCGCGCGGCGTCGGTCGGAAGTGCCCGATCTTGTTGTAGGAATCAAGGGTGTTCGTTACTTCAAGGCTTTGAAACGCAGGCGGTGGGGGGCCGCGGCCTCGTCGCCGAGGCGCTCCTTCTTGTCTTCCTCGTACTCGTGGTAGTTGCCCGGGTAGAGGACCCACTGGGAATCGCCTTCTGCGGCGAGGATGTGGGTGCAGATCCGGTCAAGGAACCATCGATCGTGCGAGATGCACATCACGGTGCCGGCGAACTCGCTAAGCGCGTCTTCGAGCGCGCGCAAGGTCTCGACGTCGAGGTCGTTGGAGGGTTCGTCGAGGAGGAGCACGTTGCCGCCGTCGAGGAGCGTCTTGGCGAGGTGCAGGCGCCCGCGCTCGCCTCCGGACAAATTGCCGGTGAGCTTCTGCTGGTCCTGGCCCTTGAAGTTGAAGCGTCCGAGGTAGGCGCGCGACTGGATCTCGAATTTGCCGATGGTGAGGATGTCCTGGCCGTTCGAGACCGCCTGCCACACGTTCTGCTTGGGATCGAACTGGCGCGTCTGGTCCACCACGGACATCTTCACCGTGTGGCCGACGTTGATCTCGCCCGAGTCGGGCTTCTCCTTGCCCGTGATCATGCGGAAGATCGTCGACTTGCCGGCGCCGTTCGGGCCGATGATGCCGATGATCGCGCCTGCCGGGATCGTGAAGGAGAGATCGTCGATCAGCAGCCGGTCGCCGTAAGCCTTCGAAACGTTCTTGAACTCGATCACCTCGTTGCCGAGGCGCTCGGCCACCGGGATGAAGATCTCGGCGGTCTCGTTCCGCTTCTGGTACTCGTACGAGTTCAGCTCCTCGAAGCGCTTCAGGCGCGCGGCGTTCTTGGTCTGCTGACCCTTGGCGTTCTTGCGAACCCACTCCAGCTCCTTCTTGATCGCCTTCTGGCGCGCGCTCTCCGAGGATTCTTCCTTCTGCAGGCGGTCGCGCTTCTGCTCGAGCCAGTCGGTGTAGTTGCCCTTGTACGGGTGGCCCGTGCCCCGGTCGAGCTCGAGGATCCACTCCGCGGCGTTGTCGAGGAAGTAGCGATCGTGGGTGACGGCGACCACGGTTCCGGGGAAGCGCGCGAGGAACTGCTCGAGCCACTCGACGCTTTCGGCGTCCAGGTGGTTCGTGGGCTCGTCGAGGAGCAGCATGTCGGGCTTGGAGAGCAGCAGCCGGCAAAGCGCGACCCGGCGCTTCTCGCCCCCGGAGAGCGTGTCGACCTTCGCGTCCCAGGGCGGCAGGCGCAGCGCATCGGCGGCAACTTCGAGCTGCGTGTCGAGCGTAGAGGAGTCGGCCGAGGCGAGCAGCTTCTCGAGCTTCTCCTGCTCGGCAGCGAGCTTGTCGAAGTCCGCGTCGGGCTCGGCGTACGCGGCGTAGACCTGGTCGAGCCGCTTCTTCGCGATGAACACTTCGCCAAGGCCCTCTTCCACCGCTTCGCGCACCGTATGCCCCGGCTCGAGCTGCGGCTCCTGCGGGAGGTAGCCGATCTTGATTCCCGGCATCGAGTGGGCTTCCCCCTCGAAGTCCTTGTCGATGCCCGCCATGATCTTCAGCACCGTGGACTTGCCCGCGCCGTTCAGGCCGAGGAGGCCGATCTTGGCGCCCGGGTGGAACGAAAGCGAGATGTTCTTGAGGATTTGGCGCTTGGGCGGAACGACCTTGCCCACGCGGATCATCGTGTAGACATACTGAGCCATGGGGAGAGCGATTTCTAAGCGAGGTGATTCGGAAGCAGGGCCGAAGGATACAACAATCCAGCCCCCTTCTTCGAGCGGCGCCGGAAATCAAAAAAAAGAGCCGGCGGGATTTTCTCCGGCCGGCTAGAGGGAGCGAAGGTGATGCTGGGGGTGGCTACTTCCGGGCGGAACCCACCGAATACGCATCCGGTTGGGTCGGAATCACGTTGCCCTGGCTGTCGCGCAGGATCAACGGTCCGGTCGCATAGGTCGTGGTGCCGTTGGCGTTGTTGTAGACCGTAAGCTGCTGTTGGTAGTCGTCCTTCACCCAGGCGCCGCCAATCCAGTTCTGGTGCGTGCCGCGGGTTTCCCAGTGGCCGGGCGACCAGATATAGCCTTCGCGCGGCGCCGGAGTCGCTTCGACGATGGTCATGCCGGGCATTGCCTTGCCGACATTCGCGTACCACTGGAAGTCGACGTCGGGGTAAACGTTCCACGCCAACGCCGGAATCGCGGCACCCGCAAGGGCGACCGTGGCGAAGCCGGTGGAAATCAGGGTTTTCATCTTCATGTTCAGGCCTCCGAACTCTTTTGCGCGCGATCGGCGCGGGACGTTTGTCACTAAGGCCACGTTAACGCGCCGCCCAGGGGAAGCGCTGCCAGCAATACGCGTTTTCTCAGGTCGGCCGCTGCTGACACGATTCCCAAAAGAAAGGGCCCGGCACAGGCCGGGCCCCTAGGGAAGCGGTTGCGCTTCCCTGGTCGCTCCGCAAGCGGAGGACTCCTCAGTCGACACCGGGTTGCCCCCTTGGGGCGCTTTGCGTCGATTGATGGAGTGATTCTAGGCCGCGCTCTTCGCGTTGGATGTAGGCCGCCTCCTCGTTTGAAGTAGGAACTCAGGCGCACCGCGTCATTTTATGCCGCGATGCCCAGCCCGGCGAGCGCCAGGGCTGCAGTCTTCGCGAGGATCATTGCGCTGCGCCGGGAGCGACGATCGTGGTGCGCAGCGTGGTGACGCCCTCGATGGAGCATTCGACGACGTCGCCCGGCTTCAGGAAGAGGTCCTTCGCGTTCGCCCTGCCGCCCGCGACTCCGCCGGGCGCGCCGGTGGAGAACATGTCGCCCGGCTCGATCGGGTTGTCGCGCGAGAAATGCTCGAGGATGTCGGGCATCTTCCAGATCTGGTCGCCGGTGTTC
>JBDTXQ010000127.1:0-7307 GCA_040006115.1 Usitatibacter sp. | reverse complement strand
CAGCGCGAAGGCGCGCCAGCACGAGCGCGACCGCGAGCAGCGCCGCGACGCCGAGCGGAAAGATCGCGAGCGTGGGAAGCTCCGCGGCCTGATGCAGGCGGAGCGTGCCGATGACGAAAGCGAGGGTGAAGACGCGCACCCCCGCTCAACGCGCGATGACGCGGGCGGCCGACCTACTTGCCGAGCATGTAGAGCTGCCACAGGTCCTTGTGGCTCATGTGCAGCATCGGCTGCAGGGCGATGATCCCGGTCCTGCCGATGCTGCCTTCGAGGTAGCGCATCTCGGCGAATTTCTCGCGCGTGGCGTCATCCACCGGCACCTCGAAGCCGTTCTCGCGCATGAGGAGGATGCCCTTGGCGCGCAGCGCCAGCTCCGTGTAGAGGCGCAGGTAGCAGAGCAGGTCCGCGACCACCGCGCCCTTGAAGCGGTCCTTCAGCGAATGCAGGTAGCGCCCCACCGGGGAATCGGGGAAGCGCCCGGAGTTGATGAGCTCGAGCATCTCGGCGTCGGCGTCGAACCCCTTGCCGAGCCAGGCGCCGATCGACTGCTCGCTGCGCTCGAACACGAAGAGAAGCAGCGGCGGCATCACCACCACGATGCCGAGCGTGGAGAGGAACGGTGACAGGAAAAAATGATTGAACGCCGAGTGCAGAACCACCGCGATGGCGAAACCCGGCAGGAACGCGTCCGGCGTCCCGCGGCCACGGCGTTCGACCATGGCGAGTCCCATCACCGCGACGATCGCCGTCGCGCCGCCGTGCATGATCGCGGTGCCGAAGCCGCGCGCGATCCAGGTGCCCATGCCCGCCGTCGGGGCCTGCTCGAGGTAGACCAGGTTCTCCATGGCCGCGAAGCCGGTGCCGATGGCGAAACCGAAGATCGCCGCGTCCACCAGGAACCCGATGCGGTTCGCGCGAATGAGGAACACGATCGCGAGGCCCTTGAAAAGCTCCTCAACAAACGGCGCCACGTAGCGCGTGAAGGTGGCGAAATCGATCGGGTAGCGCGTGAGGATGGCGCCGTTCATGGCATACGTGGCCCCCGCCACCAGCGCGCCGTAGGCGAGCATCGCGACCACCATGCGCAGCTTCACCAGCTTGTAGCTATCGAGATACAACAGCACGCCGAGGAAACTCAGCACGGGCGCGAGGCCCGCCAGCAGGGGAAGGAGCATCACATGATCTTAAGCGAGATCATCCATTCGTCGCCGGCGCGGCGCGCGCCGCGGTAGCCCGCCGCGTAGCCGAATGAGAGCGTCATGTTGTACCAGTGCAGCATCGTGAAGCGCAGGTCCACCTGGGTGCCGAGGCTCGCGTAGCGCTGGCGCAGCCCGGAGCGCTCGGGATCAGTCCAAAGTGCCGCCGCGAAGAGTGTCGGGCGCAGCCAGGTGAGGTAAAAGCTCGGCGTGCCCAGCGATTCGAAGATCACGGGCGGCGCGTTCCACTCGCCCAGGGTGCGGGCGAAGCTCTTGCCGCCGATCTCGTTCAGCCCGAAGCCCGGCATCGAGTAACGCTCGCGGAAGCGCTTGATCGAGCCGCTATCCACGTAGTTGTTGCCGAAGCCGCCGAAGAAGAACTGCGCGAAGGGGTCACCGCGATCGCCGGCCGAGACGCCCGCGGCGCTGCGCAGCCAGAGCGCGGAGTGCGAAAGAACTGGGATCCCGAAATCGAAGTCGGCGCGCAGCTGCGGGATCGTCTGGCCGTGCACGTGGTTCGCGCTCGCCACCACGTCCCAGGTCAAGCCCTTCTCGTCGTCGACCGATCCGAGGGAGCTGCGAACGTGCGTGTAGTAGAGGCCGACCTGCGCCGTGGCGAGGCGCTCGACGGTGGCGTTCACGTTCTGGAAGTCGGGAAGCGCGTCGAGCTTGCCGTAGTACGCCGCCTCGCTCTTCACGTCGAGGCGGCGAGGCTCGTCGAAGATGAGCGAGTACTCGTGCCCCGCGGTGGCCGCATAGCCACGACGGCTACGCTTGGTGGGGCCGAAGAGGTCGTAGAAATCGGAGCGGTTCCACGAGAGGCCGGCGTTCCAGCCGAGGTAGCGGTACTTGATCGCGGCATGGCCCTGCTCGTCCTTGCGCGACGGATCCTCGTACGTGTACGCCGCTGTGAGCTCGAGGCTGGTGAGGCGCAAAGGATCCTCCCAGGTGAAGAGGTATCCCAAGCCCGCGGCGTTCTTGTAGCCCTGCACGATCGGGATCGCGCTCGCGAAGCGCATCTCGCGGCGCGGGTCGTAGATGCCCTGGCCCAGGATCGGCGGGTCCGCGGCGCCCGGCGGCGGCACCTGCCAGGTCTTCACCACCGCGTGCTTCGCGGCGAGCTCGGCGCCGAGGAACGTGATCGCGCTCACGTCCTTGATCGGCTTCGGATCGATCACCGCAGGCACGAACCCCGCGCCCGTGTAGTTGAAGACGGCGAGCGTGCCGTCGGCGAGCGGCACCGGACGGAAGAAGCCCGACTCAGCGTTGGACACCGCCTCGATCGCGCCCGTCGCCACCTCATAGCGGAAGATGTTCGACACGCCCGTGTAGTAGCTGCTGCCGTAGAGGTGCCTGCCGTCGCGCGAGAACACGAAGCACTCGGGGACCGATTGGCCGAAGTCGAACTGACTCACCGGCTTCATGTCCCCGGCGAGCACCTTGTCGATGGGCCAGACGCGCACGAACTGGTCGCCGTTCACCTCGCTCACGGAGGCCGACAGGAGCCGCCCGTCCGGCGAGATGTCGAGGTCGTACGGGACCACGCCGTACGGAAAGGTGTGCACCTGGTTCCATTCCGAATAGGGATGCGGGATGCGCACCAGCGTGGCGAGCCCGTTGGCGTGGCGCACGCCCCAGAGCGAGCGATCGGCGCGGTCAAAGACGAGCTCGCCGATGCGCGCGTCCTCGAGCAGCATGCGCGTGGCGCCCGTCGTGACATCGAGCGCCACGATGTCGCGCAGGTGGTAGTTGTCGGTCGTGTAGAACGCGGTCTTCGTGTCCGGGTCGTAGGCGAGCGAGGTCACCTTGTAGAGCATCGCGCCCTTCACGTCGGCGAGGCGCTTGACCGTGCCGTCGCGCGTATTCAGCGCGCCGATGTGCTCGAGCACGCCGGGATAGCGAAAGCCGCCGTAGAGGATCCCCGAGCCCTCGTCGTAGTAGGCGCGCGACACGGAGCCCACCGCCGCGGGAAGGAGGTTGCGGTGCGGTGTGATCGGGTGCTTCCTCACCTCGGCGAGGTTGCGCGCCTGGAAGTCGCGCTCGAAGGCGATCCAGTCCTGCCACGCGCGCTCGAGGGTGATGCCGAACACGTGCTTGAACTGGTCTGAGTAGTAGCGCTCGCTGCCCTCGTCGCGCTTCGCCCACGCGACCACGTGCTCGGGCGTATACGCGTAGGCGAGCCAGGTGACGAAGCGCGTGCCGTACAGGTAGGCGTTGACGCCCACCTGGAAATCCACGCGCGTGCCCGCGGACACGAGGGCCAGGGGATCGTAGAAGGGCGCGCTGTCGCGAACCATCGCGCGGAACACCATCTCGTCGTAGCCGCCCTGCGCGCGGCCCAGGCCCCCGCCCATCCACGTCTCCATGAAGACCGCGAGGCCCTCGCCGTACCAGCGCGGCCCGATGAAGCGCGGCACCGTGAGGTAGCTGTAGAGCAGCGTCTCGGGGTGCGGCGACTGGGGAAGGATCTTGCCGCCGAAGAAGCGCCGCCAGCCGCGCTCCGTGGCGGTATGCATGTCCAGGGTCGCCACGTGCACGAGCTCGTGGTTCATGAGCGAGTACATGCGCTCGCTCGCCGGGTAGGTCTCGAAGGCGAGCGAGAGGGGCGCGATGTCGAAGGCGAGCGAGTTGCGCGGCGCGGCTCCCGCCGACGCGTTGCCGTAATCGGAGAAGTCCTTGAGCAGCACCGTGGTGCGGTCGTAGGGAACCCAGCCGAGCACGCGCTGCTGCCACGCGAACGAGTTCTCGAATGTGCGCAGCGCGTGGGGCGCGAGGTACGCGAGCGGATCCACGTAGATGAGGCGCGCGTCGCGCGTCTCGATGAACGAGAGGCCGAGCGGGCTCTCCTCGGGCTCGTCGGCGGGCGCGGCCAACGGGACCAACGCCAAGGACAGCAGCAACGCAGCGGCGCGCATTGGCGCCCCCCCCAAACAGAACCGCCGGCGGATGCCGGCGGCGATTGTCGTTATTCGCTCCGCGAGATTACTTCTTGGCCGCTTCGAAGTTCACACCCTGGTTGAGGCTCGACTGGTTGAGTTTCGACTGGTTGAGGTTCGACTGGTTGACGTTCGACTGGTTGGCGCTCGACTGGTTGAGGCTCGACTGGTTGGCGCTCGACTGGTTGGCGCTCGACTGGTTGGTGCTCGACTGAGCGACGGCCCGGGTGAAGGCGGAGTGCTGGGCGAGCGCGGCGAAATCGCGCGAGCTTCCCATCGCCGAAAGCGCGGCGCCGTTGTTGGCGAGCGACTGGAGGAACTTTGGGTTCGTCGCGAGGAGCGCGAGGGCTTCCTGGTTCTTCAGCATCGCGTCGAGCGCCGGCTTGTTGGCCGAGAACGCATCGAGAGCGGCGGCGTTGTTCGCCACCGCCTTCTGCGCGGCATTGTTCTTGGCCATCGCCTCGAACGCCGCCGAATTCCTGGCGAGCATCGAGAAGGCGGCGGCGTTGGCGACCACCCCATTCAGCGCGGCGGGATGCTGCGCGAGTAAGAGGAAGCCCTCGTCGCGGAGGAGCGACTGGAAGTTCGGATCCCTCATCAGGCGCTCGAACGACTCGCTCTGCATGAGCAGGGTCACGTCCTGGTTGCCGAGGGCCACGTCCTGCTGCTGGATCTGCTGCGGGGCGCGATAGCGCTCCGCGGGCGCCACGGTCCCCGCTACCTTTTCGCCGCCGCCCGGGAAGTCGACCGCGTAGTGGGCCACGAGGACAACGGCCACCGCCGACAGCCCGACCCCGAGGAGGATGTTGCGCCTGCCGCTGAAAGGACTCTGGACCTGGCTCATTTTTTTCCCTTTTTTTGCTGTGTGCGCTGCGAAACCGCTCGTTCCCGACCGGTGGGATGAGCTTCGGCCTCCGACTCTAACCGCTTTGCGCGTGGCTGCCAAAGATCGCCTGGCGTTTCAACATCCGATCCAACACCGCCGGGGTGCTTCAATTACACGCGAATACCTCACTCGGAGACTGCCGACTATTCGGCAGGCTCGATCTCGAATATCTGATCGAACCCCGAATACTGGAAGATATCCTGCAGGTGGCGGCTGACCCCGGCGAGGCGCAGCTTGCCCGCGGAAGCCATCAGCCGCTTCTGGGTCTTCAGGAGCACGCCCAGCCCGGCGCTCGAGATGTACTCGAGGCGGGTGCAATCGAGCGTCACGGACCCCTCGACGCGGTCGAGGAACGCTTGCGCGGCCGTACACTGCGCGGCGTCCAGCCGGCCGGCGATCACGACCTTGCCGTCGGCTCCGTAATCGATCGCGAGCATCTTCTTGTCCCTCGGTTTCCTGCGCCGTTCAACCGCGGTCGCGCGGAAGGTGATGCGGCTCGAGCGGCTGTCCTCAAGATACTGGTACTCGATGAAATCCACCATCTTGCGGATGAGGTGCAGCCCCAACCCGCCCGCGGTGCGCTCCCCGATCGGCAGGCTCACGTCCACCTCGCCCGCGCGCGTCACGTCGAAGAAATCGACACCGCGATCGGTGATCGTCACTTCAACGCCGCCCGCCACCCGCGTCATGTCGATGCGCACCTCGGGGTCGGTGGTCCGGCTATATTTGACCATATTGGTGAAGAGCTCTTCCAAGGCGAGGTCGACCACCGGCAGAAGGCGCGCGTCGAGCTGGTGCTCGCCGAACGTCGCGCGCGTGAAGGCGGCGATGTCCTCGAGGGCCTCGAAGCTGCGCCCGAACGTGCGGCTCACCATCGTTGTCATCGCTCCTCCTTGCGTTTCACCAGGACCACGGTCATGTCGTCTTCCTGCATCGCGTTGCCCGCGAAGGCCTGCACCGACCCGAGGAGCATCGCGGAGAGCTCCGCGGCGGACTTGCCGTGATGCGTCCGCACGATGTCCTCCACACGCAGCTCGCCGAACTCCTCGTCGCGCGCGTCGCGGTACTCGTAGATGCCGTCGGAGAGGAGCACCAGGATGTCGCCGGGCGCCATGTCGACGCTCACCGCGGGCCTGAGCGACTCGAGCGTCATCGCGGCGAGCGGGAAGCTGGTGGGCTTGTGGCGCTTGAACGAGCGCGTCGCCGCCTCGAAGAAGACGATGGGTGCCTGCCCGCCGCTGTGAAAGCGCATGCGATGGGCGGTGGGATCCAGCAGGCCGATGAAGGCCGTCACGAAGCGGTCGTCGGCGAGGTAGCTGCCGAGCTGGTTGTTCACCTGCACGAACGCGGTCTCGAGGCTCGCGCCCATGCGGAAGGCCATGCGCAGCATGGCCTGCATCTGCGTGACCGAGAGCGCCGGCGCGATGCCGTGGCCTGTGGCGTCGCCCAGCACCACCAGCAGGCCCTGCTGGATGAGCGCGAGGTCGAAGGTGTCGCCGCCGGTGAGGTCGGCGGGGCGAAACGTTCCGTAGACGTCGTAACCGGGCACCGAAGGCATGGTGGCGGGAAGCGTGCTCATCTGAACCACGCGCGCCATCTCCAGCTCGCGGCGCATCTTCTCGCCCTCGATCAGCGCCTCGGTCATGCGCACGCGCTGTAGCGCGATCGCGCACTGGGCGGCGAGCACGGTGGCGAGCTGCTCGTCGGATGCCTCGTAGACGCCGTCCGCCTTGTTCAGGACCTGCATCACGCCGACCAGCTGGTCCTTGTGGTCGACGAGGGGAAGCGTGAGCATGCAGCGCGTGCGGTACCCGGTGCGCTTGTCCATGCTGGGATCGAAGCGCGCGTCGGCGTAGCAGTCGCGCACGTTGATGAGCTGGCGGTTCCTCGCGCAGCTGCCGACGAGGCCCATGCCCGCCGGGATGCGGATCGCCTCCACGTCGGTGGCGACTTCGAGGAGGAGCTCGTCGGCCTTCGGGTCGTAGAGCCAGACCGTGGCGCGCTCGGACTCGAGGACCTGCTTCGCGGCATTCACCACCTCGCGCAGCATGGTCTTGAGGTCGAAAGGCGCGGCGAGCTTCGCCGCGACCGCAAGAATCGGTTCCAGGTCCCTCATGGCGGGTGAATGTAACACCCGGGGACACGTGGGCGCCGCGCGCGGGCGGCCGCGGCTTCTACTTGCGCGGAGTGTCGCGGGCCGGATCGGAGGTGTTCTTCACGGCGCTGGTGCTGCCCGGGCTCGCCGGCGCTGACGGATCGCTCGCCGGAAAGCTCTCTTCGTCGGCCTCG
>JBDTXQ010000126.1:0-7308 GCA_040006115.1 Usitatibacter sp. | reverse complement strand
GTGGACGTGTACGCGTTGTTGTACCCGCCATTGGACTTGATGAAGTTCCCGTACTCGGTCACCTCGGGATATTTCTCGGTGCCGAGGAAGAGCATGTGCTCGAGGAAGTGGGCGAGGCCCTCGGTCTCGCGCGGGTCGTCGATCTGGCCGGTGTTCACCACCAGCGAGGCGCCCGACTTGTTGAACTTGGGATCCGAGACCAGCAGCACGCGCAAGCCGTTGTCCAGCGTGAAGCGGCGGAAGGTCGCGGTATCGGTGGCGGCCTGTACGCGCGGGGGCAGGTCGGCGGCGGTGACGGGAGGGGCGGCGTACACGTGCAGCGCGAGTGCCGAGGCCGCGAGCGCCGCCGCGGCGATGATTCTCTTCATGGGATCGATCCTCCGGGAGGGAGAGCGATTGTCTCAAATCTTGTGGGTTCCGCGCGCCGGGTGTAGGTTTCGAGCACAATAACTTGCGCGCACGCATTTCAACGGAGGTCCGCTCGATGAAACGCTTCTGGCCGTCGCTTTTTGCCGGTATTTCTTTCCTGCACGCCGCGTTCGCGGCGGCATCCCTCCAGCAATCCGAGACGGTTTCGATCGGCAACTCGCCCGTGTTTTCGGCGAGCGACCCCGCGACCGGGCGGCTGTTCGTGTCCAACGCCGGCATGGGCCGCGCCGGATACGGCTATTCCGTCGGCGTGCTCGAGCGCGACGGAACGCACACCAATCTTTCGACGCCGGGATTTCCGAACGGTATCGCGGTGAGCGCCTCCCTGCGCAAGGCGGTGGTCACGCAGACGGGTTGCGACTGCGCGTTGATCATCGATGCCGACACGCTGGAAACACGTACTGTCGGCTCCGGCACCAATCCCCTACGCGTGCTGGTCGTCGAATCCACCGGCTTCGCGTACGTGCTCAACACGGGATCCGTCGGCGGCATCGCGGGCACGGGCACGATCACAGAGATCGACCTACGCGCGGGAACTTCCTCGACATACGCGGTGCACACCATGGGCGTCGGCGACTTCGCCGCCAACGCGGCGGGTACGCGGCTCTACGTAAGCGGCACGACCCAGGGCGGATTCGCGGAATCGAAGCTTGGGTGGGTCCAGGCATTCGAGGTCGCGTCGAAGGCGATGGTCGGGAGCCCGACTGCAATCGGGCGCGAAGCGCGCCGCATCGTTGTGTCCGCCGCCGCCAACGAGGTCTATGTTGTCGGCCATGTCGATTTCACCCGAACGGATCTTCCTGCGTACGACCCGCGCCGCAAGAGCATCCGTCCCGCGCTGTTCGTGATCGACGCGACATCGCTCGGCGTGAAGCGCGCCATCGACCTGCCGGACACGACGAGCCTCGATCTCAACGGGCCCGTGATCACCGGCGAGGCCGCGCTCGACGCGTCGGCGAACGTGGTCCACGTGCTCGACAGCTTCAACCGCCGGTTCTCCGCGGTGAATCCCGCCACCGGCGCCGTGCGCGAGGTCTCGCTCGAGAGCGTCGGCATGGCGATCGCGGTAAACCCGGTGGCGCAAACGGTCCTCGTCGCGCTGCCGCTGAAGGGTGAGGCCGCGATTCACTCGCTTGCGGGGGATCGCCTCGACACGGTCCCCATCGCACACGCGCCCGCGAGCGCAACGCTTGGCGGCCCGTCGTCGATCAGCGTCGACGCCATGGGGAACGCATATGCAACCAATATCCAGGACGGGTCGGTCTCGATCCTGCGCCGGCAAGCCGAGGCGCAAGCGACGGTAGTGAACCTCACCGATCTCTGGTCGAGCGCCGCGGACCCGGGTTGGGGCGTCTTTGTACAGCAGCAAGGCGCGACGCTCTTCGCCGCGCTCTTCGCGCACGACGCGTCCGGAAGTCCCGCGTGGCTGGTGATGCCGAACGGCGCGCGCCAGGCCGACGGCTCGTTCACGGGTGCGCTCTATCGCACGCACGGCCCGATCGCCGACGCGGTCGACGGCGCGGCGGTGATCGGCACGATGCGCTTCGAGGCGGCGAACCCGAATAGCGCGACGCTCTCCTATGTCGCCGACGGGGCTTCGGTCTCCAAGGCAGTGACTCGCCTCGCCTTCAGCGCATCCGCGCGCTCGTGCGCGTGGGCCGTCGATTCGCGCAAGTCGACGCTCGATGCGTCGCGCAACTTCACGTCGCTGTGGTGGAATCCCGCCGAGCCGGGTTGGGGCCTCGCCGTGTCGCAGCAAGGCGATACCATCTTCGGCGTGCTGTTCGGATACGACTCGGCCAACCGCGCTTCGTGGACGGTGATGGCGAACGGCGCGCGGAAGTCGCTCGGCGCCTTCTCGGGTGCGCTCTATCGCGCCCCGAGCGGAAGCGTCCAGGAGATCGGCAACCTGTCGCTCGCCTTCTCGAGCACCGATGAGGGTGTCGTCACCTACCGCATGGACGGAGTCGAATATTCGAAGCCGATCGTGCGCCAGGAGTTCGCGCGGCCGAGCTCGAGCTGCTCGTCGTAGCCGGATTTTCTACCTTTGCAATCGTGAGGGGCGCCGCGGCGCCCCTTTCACTGTAAGATTTCACCTCCGATTCCCCTGCCCGGACTCACCTCCGCCCCCAGGATCTGCATGACTCCACCGAAGAAAGTCTTCATCCGCACCTTCGGGTGCCAGATGAACGAGTACGACTCGGACAAGATGGCCGACGTGCTCGCCGCCTCCGAAGGCTACGAGAAGACCGGCGATCCCGCGGAGGCCGACCTCATCCTCTTCAACACGTGCTCGGTGCGCGAGAAGGCGCAGGAGAAGGTGTTCGCGGACCTGGGCCGCGTGCGCCAGTTCAAGCAGGCGCGTCCCGGCGTCCTCATCGGCGTGGGCGGCTGCGTCGCGAGCCAGGAGGGCGCGGAGATCGTGAAACGCGCGCCCTACGTGGACCTGGTCTTCGGCCCGCAGACGCTGCACCGCCTGCCCGAGCTCCTCGCGCGCCGCCTCGATACCGGCAAGCCGCAGGTGGACATCTCCTTTCCCGAGATCGAGAAGTTCGACCACCTGCCGCCCGCGCGCGTCGAAGGCGCCTCAGCATTCGTCTCGATCATGGAGGGCTGCAGCAAGTACTGCAGCTTCTGCGTGGTGCCGTACACGCGCGGCGAAGAAGTCTCGCGGCCGCTCGACGACGTGCTCGCGGAGGTGCGCCACCTCGCCTCGCGCGGCGTGAAGGAAGTGACGCTCCTCGGGCAGAACGTGAACGCCTATCGCGGCCGGCTCCCCGGCGGGGAGGCGGCGGACTTCGCGCTCCTCCTCGGGCAGGTCGCGAAGGTCCCTGGGCTGCAGCGCATCCGCTACACGACGTCCCACCCGCTCGAATTCTCGCAGCGCCTCATCGACGCGTACACGCGCATCCCGACGCTGGTCTCGCAGGTGCACCTGCCGGTGCAATCGGGCTCGGACCGCGTGCTCGCCGCGATGAAACGCAACTACACCGCGATGGAATACCGCTCCATCATCCGCAGGCTGCGCGTGGCGCGGCCCGACATTTCCATCTCGAGCGATTTCATCGTGGGCTTTCCCGGCGAGACCGAACACGATTTCGAGCAGACCCTGAAGCTGATCGAGGACGTGCGCTTTGACAGCTCGTTCAGCTTCATCTATAGCCCGCGCCCCGGCACGCCCGCGGCCAACCTTCCGGACGCGACGCCGCACGCGGTGAAGCTCGAGCGCCTCCAGCGCCTGCAGAAGCGCATCCAGGAGCTCGCCGAGGAATACTCGCAGGCAATGGTCGGCACGCGTCAACGCGTGCTGGTCGAGGGCGTTTCGAGGAAGGACGCCAACGAGCTCGCCGCGCGCACCGACAACAACCGCATCGTCAACTTCTCCGGGAACCCCCGGCTCATCGGCGAGTTCGTCGAGCTCGACATCACGTTCGCCTATCCGCACAGCCTTCGCGGCCGTGCCGTTACCTCGGACACACGCGGGGCCAACCCCGCACTCTTGGAGAGTTCATGAAAGCCTGCCTTCGCAACGCGGTCCTGATCCCGGCGCTCGTGCTCGCTTTCGCCGGCGGAGGCTTCGCCACGGCGCAGCAGCCGGCGCCCACGCCCATGCCTGCACCGCAACTCACGCCGCCGGCAGCCGCCGGCACGCCGCCGGCGACGCCCCCGATCCCGCAGCCGAAAGCCTTCAAGGACGTGGTGAAGGACGCGAAGGAGGTTCCCGGCTTCTTCACGCTTTACGAAAAGGACGAGAAGGTCTGGATCGAGGTGAAGCCCGAGCAGCTCGAAAAGCCCTTCTACTTCTCGACGGTGCGCACTCACGGCGTGGGCGAGCGCATGGTGATCGGCGGCCTCATGGGCCCGCGCCACATCGTGTACTTCCACAAGATCGGCCTGCAGATGCAGCTCCTCGCGAAGAACCAGCGCTTCCGCGCCATCGCCGGCAGCGTGAACGAGCGCGCGGTGTCGACGAGCTTCTCCGAGAGCCTCCTCGCTTCGGCCCCGGTGGTGAGCTCGCCGCATCCGGTCACGAAGGCGGTCCTCATCGAGGCCAACGCGCTGTTGATCGCGGACCTCTCGGGCGCCAGCACGCTGCTGGAGACCGCATTCCGGGTGCCTTACGCGCTCGACGCTCGCAACTCGAGCATCGTGAAGGCCGAATCGCACGAGCAATCCACGGGCTTCAACGTCTCCATGCACTTCGCGGTGCCGAAACTGCAGGCGCCGCCGCTGGTGCCCAACCCGCAGCAGCCACAGGTGTCGCCCCCGCGCAACCTGCCCGATGCCCGCAGTCTGTTCCTGGGATACCGCTTCAATTTCGCGCAACTGCCCGCCAAGCCGATGGCGCCGCGCCTGGCCGATGAGCGCGTGGGCTTCTTCACCACGGGCTTCGTGGACTTTTCCGACGACCTCCGGGCCAATCCCAACGTCTATTACGTGAATCGCTGGCGCCTGGAGAAGAAGGACCCCGCCGCCGCGATGAGCGAGCCGGTGAAGCCCATCGTCTACTGGCTCGACAAGAACATCCCGGAAAAGCATCGCAAGGCGGTGATCGACGGCATCCTCGAGTGGAACAGCGCCTTCGAGCGCATCGGCTTCAAGGACGCGATCCAGGTCAAGGTGCAGCCCGACGACGCGGACTTCGACACGGCCGACACGCGCTTCGCCAGCGTGCGCTGGTACCTCGCCTCCGACGGGGGACCCGCCATCGGGCCGAGCCATGTGGACCACCGCAGCGGGGAGATCCTCGACGCCGACATCCTCTTCACCGATATCTTCCCTCGCAGCAGCCGCCGTCTCGTGGTCGAGGACATTCCGCGCGCCTACTCGCAGGCCATTCCCTGGGCGCAGGCCTTCGGCGCTGAATATTGCACCTACGGCGAACAGGCGCTGCAGGAGGCGGAATTCACCATGGATATCCTTGAGGCGCGCGGCGAGCTCGATCCTGGCAGCCCCGAAGCCGACGCCTTCGTGTACGCGTATGTGAAGGAAGTCACCTCCCACGAGGTGGGCCACACGCTGGGCCTGCAGCACAACTTCCGCGCTTCCACCGTGTTCACGCCCGAACAGCTTCGCGACCCCGAGTTCACGAAGAAGAACGGCACCGTGGGTTCGATCATGGACTACGCGCCCTTCAACATCCCGCTCAAGGGCGAGCGCAAGGCCGACTATGTGAGCCCGGGCCTGGGGCCCTACGACTACTGGGCAATCGAATACGGCTACAAGCCGCTCGACCCAGCGAAGGAGAAGGAGGACCTCGAGGCGATCGCCAGCCGCGGCTCGAAGGAGCCCTGGCTCGCGTACGCCTCCGACGAGGACACGTTCGTCGCGGGCTCGCCGCAGGGCATGGACCCGACGGTCAACCAGTTCGACCTTTCGGACAACCCGCTGGAGTTCTACAAGAAGCGCCTCGCGCTCTCGCGAGAGCTCTGGGAGCGCCTGCAGGCGAAGCAGCTCGCGCCGGGCGAGACCTACGACGGCCTGCGCCGCAGTTTCCTCGCCGGCTTCCAGCAACTCGGCCGCGGCCTCGTGCCCGCCACGAAGTACATCGGCGGTGTGGTGCAGCAGCGCGATCGCGCGGGCTCGGGCCGCTTGCCGATCACGCTGGTGCCCGCTTCGCAGCAACGCGAGGCCCTGAAGGTCCTGAACGACGGCATGTTCTCCGTGGACAGCTTCAGGTTCAAGCCCGAGTTTCTCGCGAGCTTGCCGGTGAGCCGCCTCGACTATCGCGGCAGCCTCGAACGCGGCGAGGCCGCCACCCAGACGCCGCTCATCAGCCTGTCAGGCACGGTGCTCGGCATGCAGCGCAGCGTGCTCGACCAGGTGATGAGCGACGGCGTCGCGCAGCGCATCCTGGACGCGCAGGCCATGAACACCAACGCGAAGGAGTCGTTCGCCCTCTCGGAGCTCTACGACACGCTGCAGGCCTCGGTGTGGAGTGAGCTGAAGAGCGGCCGCGAAGTGACGCCCATGCGCCGCAACCTCCAGCGCGAGCACCTGCGGCGCGTGGCGGGCCAGATGCTGCGCCCGACGGGGTCGCTGCCCGCCGATGCCCGCAGCCTCCTGCGCCTGAACGCGCAGTCGCTCGCCTCCGCGATCCGCGCCTCGATGGCGAAGCCCGGCTTCTCGAAGGAGACGAAGGCGCACCTCGCCGAGAGCCTGAACACCCTCGACGAGTCGCTTAAAGCCCCGCTGCAGCGAGCCGGCGTGTAGCGCATTGACCAAACCCAAAGCCCTCGTGGTCGCGCTCACGCCGGTCGACAATATCCGGCTCGCGGCGCTCTGCGGCCCCGTGGACGCGAACCTGCGCCAGATCGAGAACGCGCTCGACGTGACCATCGCGCGGCGCGGCGAGCGCTTCACGGTCTCGGGCGCGCGCGACAAGGCCTCGTACGCGGCGCAGGCGCTGCGACGTTTCTACGACCACTCGTCGCGCGACCTCACCGTCGAGGACATCCAGCTGGGCCTGGTGGAGATCGCGCACCCGCGCAAGGCCACCGGCGCCGAGGCGCCGACCCTGATGATCCCGCGGCGCACCGAGCTCACCGCGCGCACGCCGCGCCAGGCGCAGTACCTGCAGCAGATGCGCAACTTCGACATCACCTTCTGCGTGGGGCCCGCGGGCACCGGCAAGACCTTCCTCGCGGTGGCCGCTGCGGTGGATTCGCTCGAGCGCGACGCCGTGAAGAGGATCGTGCTCACGCGCCCGGCGGTGGAGGCGGGCGAGAAGCTGGGGTTCCTTCCCGGCGACCTCGCCGCCAAGATCGACCCGTACCTGCGCCCGCTCTACGACGCGCTCTACGACCTCATGGGCTACGACCGCGTGAACCGCGCCTTCGAGCGCGGCGCCATCGAGATCGCGCCGCTCGCCTTCATGCG
>JBDTXQ010000125.1:0-7368 GCA_040006115.1 Usitatibacter sp. | reverse complement strand
GGTCGCCGGGACGGAAGTATGGAATCAGCGGAAGCTTTCCCACGCGCATCACGTAGTACGCGGTGATCGGGGGAAGCACGTCGCGCGTGCTCTCGTGAACCATGCACGAGATCGCGACCGCACACGTGCAATGCAGGTGCACGATGGCGCGCGCGCCGGGACGCTCGGCGTACATCGCGAGATGGAGGAAGCCTTCCTTCGAAGGCGCATCGCCCGAGATATGGCGCCCATCGAGGCCGGCCTTCGAGATCCTCGCCGGGTCGAGGCGTCCCAGCGAGGTGCCGGTGGGCGTGATGAGGATCGCGTCGTCCAGGCGCGCGCTGAGGTTTCCGGAACTGCCGTGCGCGTAGCCCCGGTCGAAGAGGGAGCGCCCGTGGTGGGCGAGCTGGTCGCGCAAGTCGTTTTCGGCCATGGGTTCCTTCGTCGGGGCGATCGCATGAAACAATACATCCTCCAGCCAGGGGAGCGCCATCCATGCGAATCGTAGTGATGCCCGGCGACGGCATCGGCCCCGAGATCACCGCGGCCACCGTCGAGGTGATGCGTCTCGCGAGCGAGCGTTTCGGGCTCGGCCTCGTCTTCGAGGAGCACGCGGTGGGGCACGCGAGCCTCGCCGCGAGGGGGACGACGATCACGCCCGAAGTGATCGATGCGTGCCGCAAAGCCGACGGCATCGTGCTGGGCCCCGTGTCCCACCTCGACTATCCACCGCGCGCCGAGGGCGGCATCAACCCCTCCGGCGAGCTGCGCATCGTGCTCGACCTGTACGCCAACATCCGCCCGGCCCGCTCGCGCAAGGGCCTCGCGCACTGGGGACGCACGCCCATGGACCTCGCGATCGTGCGCGAGAACACCGAGGGCTTCTACGCGGACCGCAACATGCACATGGGCATCGGCGAGTTCATGCCCGACGCCGACATGGCGCTCGCGGTGAGGAAGATCACCGCGAAGGGTTCCAGCCGCATCGCGCGCGGCGCGTTCGAGCTCGCGCGCACGCGGCGCGGGAAGGTGACGGCGGTGCACAAGGTGAACGTGCTCAAGGTCTCCGACGCGCTCTTCCTGCGCGAGGTGCGCAAGGTGGCCGCGGAGTTTTCCGGCATCGCGTACGACGAGCAGCTGGTGGACTCCATGGCGGCGATGCTGGTGCGCGACGCGCAGCGCTTCGACGTGGTGGTGACGACCAACATGTTCGGCGACATCCTCTCCGACGAGGCCGCGGAGCTCTCCGGAAGCCTCGGGCTCGCGGGCTCGGTGAACGCCGGCGACAGCCACTGCATGGCGCAGGCGCAGCACGGCTCGGCCCCCGACATCCAGGGCCAGGACAAGGCCAATCCCACGTCGCTGATCCTCTCCGGCGCGATGCTGCTCCAGTGGCTCGGCATCAGGCATCGCAACGAGGCGTTCGCGCGGGCGCATCGCGCAATCGACGCCGCGATCGACGCGTTGCTCGACGATCCGGCGCGCCGCACGCGCGATCTCGGTGGTACGCTGGGCACGCGGGCCTTCGCCGAGGCGCTTTGCCGGGAGCTCGATTCCCGCGTCGGCCAGGCCGCCTGAACCCTCACGGAATTCGTTCAAAGGAAGTGCCCATGCTGCTCGGCGTCGTCGCCGATGATTTCACCGGCGCGAGCGACATCGCCAATACGCTCGCGCGCGGCGGACTTGCCACCACCCAGTTCCTCGGCATTCCGGCGGGCGCCGCTGCGAGTCCGTGCGAGGCCGGCGTGGTGGCCCTGAAGAGCCGATCGATTCCCGCGGAGCAGGCCGTCAACCAGTCGCTGGCGGCGCTCAAGTGGCTGCAGGCGCAGGGCTGCCGGCAATTCGTCTTCAAGTACTGCTCGACGTTCGATTCCACGCCGCGCGGCAACATCGGGCCGGTGGCCGAGGCGATGGCGCGCACGCTCGGGGTCGCCGGCGTAGTCGCATGTCCCGCGTTCCCGGCAACCGGCCGCAGCGTGTTTCAAGGCCACCTCTTCGTGGGCGATCGCCTGCTGAGCGAATCGAGCCTTCGCGACCACCCGCTCAATCCGATGACCGACTCGGACCTGCGCCGCTGGCTGCGCCAGCAGACGCGCGATCCCGTAGGCCTTGTGTCCCGCGAGGTGGTGGCTGGTGGGCCAGCGGCTCTGCGCGAGGCGCTCGGCGCCTGCGCCGCGCGCGGCGAGCGGCTCGTCATCGTCGACGCGATCGATGAATCGGACCTGCGCGCCATCGGCGCGGCGTGCGCCGAAGCTTCGCTGATTACGGGGGGTTCGGGCATCGCCCTGGGCCTGGCGGCGAACTTCATCGAGAAAGGGCTCGCGCGGGGCCGCGCGAGCGAGGTCGCGGGAATCGACGGCCCGGAGGCCGTACTCGCGGGAAGCTGCTCCGAGCGCACCCTCGAGCAGGTCGAGCGCCATCGCACCCGTCATCCCGCGCTCGCGGTGGCACCCGGCGCCATCATGGCCGGGCGCGTGACGCCTGGGGATCTCGTGAGGTTCGTGAAGGAGAACCGCGGCAACGCGCCCCTCGTCTATTCCTCGGCGGGCCCCGCGGAGGTCGCGCAGGCGCAGGACGAGTTCGGCCGCGATTCGGTGGCGCGCTCGATCGAGACTTTCTTCGCGCAGGGCGCCCGTGCCCTGGTGGCCTCGGGCGTGCGCCGGCTCGTGATCGCCGGTGGCGAGACCTCCGGCGCTGTGGTCTCGTCCCTCGCCTTGAAGTCCCTCGAGATCGGCCCCGAGATCGATCCTGGCGTGCCGGCGCTCTACTCCCGCGAGTTCGGCGTCGCGCTCGCCCTCAAGTCCGGCAATTTCGGGGCGCCCGGGTTTTTCGACAAGGCGCTCGACGTCCTCGCCAGGGGAGGAACCCCATGAAGGCGCTGCTCTGCAAGGCTTACGGTCCGCCGGAGTCGCTCGTGGTCGAAGAGGCGCCCGCCCTGCGCGCGCCGGGCGCGGGCGAGGTGAAGATCGCCGTGCATGCATCGGGGCTCAACTTCGCCGATACGCTGATGATCGAGGGCAAGTACCAGGAGAAGCCGCCCTTTCCCTTCTCTCCCGGGCTCGAATGCGCGGGTGTCGTCACCGCCGTGGGCGAGGGCGTGACGGACATCGACGTGGGTGACCGCGTCATGGCGATGACGGGCAATGGTGGCATGGCCGAGGAGGCGATCGCCACGGCGGAGCGCACGTTCCGCATCCCGGCGACGCTCACCTTCGAACAGGCCGCCGGATTTCCGGTGACTTTCGGCACCGCGTACTACGCGCTGGTGGATCGCGCCCGGATGAAGCCGGGCGAGGTGCTGCTGGTGCACGGCGCCGCCGGCGGCGTGGGCTCGATCGCGGTCGAGATGGGCAAGGTCCTGGGCGCCACCGTCATTGCGACCGCCGGCAGCGAGGAGAAGCTGCAGCTCGCCAAGCGCCTGGGCGCCGACCATGCCATCAACTACACGACGAACAGCGTGAAGGAAGGGGTGAAGGCGCTCACCAGGGAAGGCGCCGACGTCGTGTTCGACGCGGTGGGCGGCGACGTCTTCGACCAGACGCTGCGCTGCATCGCTCCCGACGGGCGCATCCTGGTGATCGGCTTCGCCTCGGGGAAAATTCCCTCGGTGCCCGCGAACCTGCTGCTGGTGAAGAATTGCGCGGTCATCGGCGTCTACTGGGGCGGGTTCACCAAGCGCGATCCGGCGAGGAACCGCCAGAACTTCGCCACGATGCTCGCCTGGATCGGGGAAGGAAAGCTGCGCGCGCCGATCGTGACGAGCTATCCCCTTGAGCGCGCCGCCGATGCCATGAAAGACCTCCTCTCGCGCAAGGCGACGGGCAAGCTCGTCGTGAAGACTCGCGCCTGAGCCCGCGGGACCCCGCTACGCGGCACGAGCCAGGGCGGATGCGTTCCGCTTGGCGCATGACCCGACGGCGAACCGCGCCTGCATCCCGGCGTCCAATCCGGTTCACCCTACTGGACCCTCGCCCATGAACGACGAATTGAAGAAGCTCTACGACATGATCGAGGATCTCGAGATCGCGATGATGACGACCCGCCGTACCGACGGCCATCTCGTCTCGCGCGCTATGGCCAACCAGAAGCACGCCCCCGGCGCGGACCTCTGGTTCGTGACCTCCGAGGACACCCACAAGGTGAGCGAGCTCGAAGCCGAGCCGCACGTGAACCTCGCTTACTACAAGGATCGCACCCGCGAGTGGATCTCGGTATCTGGAATCGCCACCGTCTCGAAGGACCGCGACACCATCCACAAGCTCTGGGCCGAGGACTGGCGTGCCTGGTTCGCAAAGGGCGACGATCCGCGCGCCGGGACTCCTGACGATCCGCGCATCGCGGTGATCGGAGTGGAGGTCCACTCCGCCGTGTTCCTCGAGGTGACGAAGCCCCAGCCGGTGGTGCTCTACGAGCTGGTGAAGGGCTGGATCAAGCACGAGAAGCCCGACATCGGGAAGATGCACCGCATCAACTGACCGGCGGTGGCTACGCGGTGACCGCCGCCTGCGGCTGCTTCGAGACGAGGTCGCGCAGCACGTAGGGCAGGATCCCGCCGTGCAGGTAGTAGTCCACCTCGATCGGCGTGTCGATGCGAAGCAGCACCGGCACTTCCTTTATCGAGCCGTCTTTGCGGTGGATCACGAGCTTCACGTCCATCTGCGGGCGGATACCGTTCTCGATGCCCGTCACGTCGATCATCTCGTCACCGACTAGGCCGAGCGTCTGCGCCGAGTCGGTGCCCTTGAATTGCAGCGGCAGCACGCCCATGCCCACCAGGTTGGAGCGGTGGATGCGCTCGAACGAGCGCACGCAGACCGCCTTCACGCCGAGGAGGAGGGTGCCCTTCGCCGCCCAGTCGCGCGACGACCCCGAGCCGTACTCCTCGCCGCCGAAGACGACCGTGGGCGTCCCCTGCGAAATGTATTTCATCGCCGCGTCGTAGATGAACATCTGCTCGCCGGACGGTTGGAAGAGCGTCACGCCGCCTTCCACGCGCGATCCGTCGGCCTTCGGCGCCAGCATCAGGTTCTTGATGCGCACGTTGGCGAAGGTGCCGCGCATCATCACCTCGTGGTTGCCGCGGCGCGCGCCGTAGCTGTTGAAGTCCGCCTTCTGCACGCCGTTGGCGATGAGGTACTGGCCCGCCGGCGACGTGTCCTTGATGGAGCCCGCGGGGGAGATGTGGTCGGTGGTGACCGAGTCGCCGAGGATCGCGAGCACGCGCGCGCCGTGCACGTCGTGCGCGCGGCCCGCGCTCATGCCGAAGGCCTTGAAGAAAGGCGGCTCGGCGATGTAGGTGGACTTGGGCCAGTTGTAGACCTGCCCCGTGGCGGTCGGCACCGCGGCCCACATCGGGTTGTCCTTGGTGAAGTCGGCGTAGAGCCGGTTGAAGACTTGCGGATTGGTCGCGAACCTGAGGAGCGCGTGGATCTCGGCGTTGGTGGGCCACACGTCCTTCAGGAACACGGGCTTGCCATCGGTCCCGTTGCCGAGGGGCTCGGTCTCGAGGTCCTTCAGCACTGTGCCCGCGATCGCGTACGCGACCACGAGCGGCGGCGAAGCGAGGAAGTTCGCGCGCAGGTTCGGGTGGATGCGCGCCTCGAAGTTGCGGTTGCCCGAAAGGACGGCCGCGCAGACGAGATCGTTGTCGACGATCGCCTGGTCGATGGGCTCGGCGAGGGGGCCCGCGTTGCCGATGCAGGTGGTGCAGCCATATCCCGAGACGTAGAAGTTCAGTCGCTCGAGGTAGGGCAACAGGCCCGAGGCCGTGAGGTAATCGGTCACGACGCGCGATCCCGGCGCGAGGGAAGTCTTCACGTGGGGCTTCACCGTGAGGCCCTTTTCCACGGCCTTCTTGGCGAGCAGGCCCGCGGCGATCAGCACGCTCGGGTTCGAGGTATTGGTGCACGAGGTGATCGCGGCGATCATCACGTCGCCGGAGCCGATGTCCACCCCGTCCTTTGTCTTGAAGCGCTTCGCGAGATCCTCCGCCTTCTTCGAGAAGCCGTTGTTGGCCGGGGGCTGCGCGAAGAGCTCGGTGAACTTGCTCTTGAGCTTCCCGAGCTCGATGCGGTCCTGCGGGCGCTTCGGCCCGGAGACCGACGCGCGCACGGTGTCGAGGTCGAGCGACAGCACCTCGGTGTAGTCGATGTCGCCCTTCTTCGAGACGCCGAACATCTCCTGCGCCTTCCAGTAGGCCTCGAGAGCGGCGACCGCGTCACCGCTGCGCCCGGTGTTGCGGTAGTAGTCGACGGTCTTGCCGTCGACCGGGAAGAAGCCCATGGTCGCGCCGTACTCGGGCGCCATGTTGGCGATGGTGGCGCGGTCGGGCACGGCGAGGGATTCGGTTCCCTCGCCGAAGAACTCCACGAACTTGCCCACGACCTTGGCCTTGCGCAGCATCTCCGTCACGGTGAGCACGATGTCGGTCGCCGTCACGCCTTCGCGCGCGCGGCCCGTCAGGTTCACGCCGACCACGTCGGGCGAGAGGAAGTACACGGGCTGGCCGAGCATGCCGGCTTCCGCCTCGATGCCGCCCACGCCCCAGGCGACCACGCCCAGCCCGTTGATCATCGTGGTGTGGCTGTCGGTGCCGACGAGGGTGTCGGGGTAGTACACGCCGTTCTTCTCGAACACGCCGCGCGCGAGGTACTCGAGGTTGACCTGGTGCACGATGCCGATCCCCGGGGGCACGACCTTGAACGTATCGAACGCCTGCATGCCCCACTTCATGAACTGGTAGCGCTCGCGGTTCCTCGAGAATTCGAGCTTCATGTTGAGGTCGAGGACGTTGGGCGCGCCGTAGTGGTCGATCTGTACCGAGTGGTCGACGACCAGGTCAACGGGCGCGAGGGGCTCGATCAGCTTCGGGTTCTTGCCCAGCTTCGCCGCGACTGTGCGCATGGCGGCGAGGTCGGCGAGCACCGGAATGCCGGTGAAGTCCTGCAGCAGGATGCGCGCGAGGACGAACGGGATCTCGTCGGTGCGCGCGCCCGTGGGCTTCCAGTTGGCGAGCTGCCTCACGTGCTCCTCGGTTACCTTCTTGCCGTCCACGTTGCGCAGCACCGATTCCAGCACCACGCGTATCGAGATCGGCAGGCGCTTTACTGAGGGGAAGGTCTTCGCTAGCTCCGGCAGCGAGTAGAGCTGGCCGCTCTTGCCGGTGGACGTCGTGAAAGTCTTGAACGTGTCGAAGGCGTTATGGGGCATGGTCGTGGTCTCGATATGTGGAGGTTACTTGCGCCCGGCGCGACGCACCTGGACATCGTACGCGCGGGCCTTGTCGTCGGTGCAGACGCCGCCGCCGCGGTCCCGGCCGCTCTTGAAGTCGCAGCGCAGGCCCGAGCCGTCGGACGTGGTGAGGAGCGCCTTCGATTCGGCGCCCTGGGG
>JBDTXQ010000124.1:0-7372 GCA_040006115.1 Usitatibacter sp. | reverse complement strand
CGATCTCGAGCTTCTTCTGGTTCTGCTGCGAGGCGACGTCCCAGCGCTCGAGCATTGTGTCGAGCCCCACGACGACCTGCTGGAATAGCCGCGTGCGCTTGCGCCACTTGAGGAATGGCTCCTCCCCGCCGGAACCGATGTTCTCCTCCTCGGCGTTCACGTCGCGCACCACGAGGGCGAGCGCCACCAGCGCGGCGAGGGGGACTAGCGAGAGTGAGATCATCAGCGCCCAGGGCGGCACCAGGAACGACATCCACGCCCACGGCAGGAACAGCACGACGACCAGCGCGGAGAGGAGGTACGGGTGGCGCCAGGCGAACTGCAAATAGCGCTTCACGGCGGTGCGGCGCTCGTCTCGGCGGCGCGGGCGAGGAGCCCGAGCTCGCCCGCCGACAGGAGCTTCTCGATGTCGACCAGCAGGATCATGCGCTCGTCGCGCGTGGCAAGCCCGGCGAGATAGGAAGCGTCCACCATGGAGCCGAGCTGCGGCGCCGCCTTCACGTCGCCGGCAGCGAGCCGGATCACGTCGGAGACGCCGTCCACGACGATCCCGATGACGCGCTCGGCGATGCGCAGGATCACCACCACGGTGAAGGCATCGTAGGCCGGGTTTGCCATCCCGAATTTCACCCGCAGGTCGATCACCGGGACGATGATGCCGCGCAGGTTCACCACCCCCTTCAAATAGTCCGGCGCCGAGGGGATCGGCGTCACCTTCTCGTAGCCGCGGATCTCCTGCACCTTGAGGATGTCGACGCCGTACTCCTCGGCTCCGAGCACGAACACCAGGACTTCCCGGGTCGCTTCGCGCGCCGTCGCGGGTGCGGGCATCGCCTAGAACTCCTTCCAGTCTTCGTCGCCGCGCGCCGTGAGCGCGGGCTGCTGCGAGGGGCGCGGCGCCGCGAGCGAGGCTTGCGTCTCGCGCGGCACGATGCGCGCGCCGCGCTTGCGCGCCGCAGGCGCCGGGGCCGCGGTGCGCTCCTCCGCGGCAAGCCGGAACGTGCTCACCGCGCGCACCAGCGCCTCGGCCTGCTGGCGCATGCCCTCGGCCGCGGCGGCCGACTGCTGCACGGCGCTCGCGTTCTGCTGCACCACCTTGTCCATCTCGGTCACGGTCTTGTTCACCTGCTGCACGCCGCGGCTTTGCTCGGCGGAAGCTTCGGCGATCGACTCCATCAGACCGCTCACGCGCTTCACGTCGATCACCAGCGCCTGGATGGTGTCTCCCGCCTGCTCGACCAGCTGCGTGCCGGCGTCGACCTGGCCCACGGATTGGCCGATGAGGTCCTTGATCTCCTTGGCCGCCTGGGCGGTGCGCTGCGCGAGGCTGCGCACTTCCGCCGCGACCACCGCGAAGCCGCGTCCCTGCTCGCCGGCACGCGCCGCCTCGACGGCGGCGTTCAGCGCGAGGATATTGGTCTGGAACGCGATCGAGTCGATCACCGAGATGATGTCGGAGATGCGCTTGGCGCTCTGGCTGATGTCGCCCATGGTGGTCACCACGTTCACGACCTCGGCGCCGCCCTGCTCGGCCCGCTTCGAGGCCGTGCGCGCGAGCGCGTCGGCCTCGCGCGCATTGTCGGCGTTCTGCTTCACCGTGCTGGAGAGCTCCTCCATGCTCGCGGCGGTCTCCTCGAGGCTGGAGGCCTGCTCCTCGGTGCGCTGGGACAGGTCCGTGGTGCCCGCCGCCACCTGGCTCGACGCGGTCACCACCGCTTCGGCCGAGGTGCGCACCTGGCGCACCACCTGGCCGAGCGAATGCTTCATCTTCGAAAGCGAGCCGATCAGCTGCCCGATCTCGTCTTTCGAGCGGCTGTCGATCTCGGCGGTGAGGTCGCCCTGCTCGATCCTCTCGGCGAAGCGCGAGGCTTCTCGGATCGGGTCGAGCACCGTCTTTCTCATGAAGAGCCACAACATGACGAGCGCGGCGAGCATCACGCCGACCGTCCCGACGATTGCCGCCCGATACCCGGTCTCCGCCGAGTCGACCGCGCGAGCGGTCGCCTTGGCGCCCGCCTCGACCGCGAGACGCTGCGCGTCCTCGAGCATCTTCCCGGGCGCGCGATCGATCCCTTCCACCGCCTTGTCGCCCGCGTGCGGGTCGAACTTGCTCTGCTTGAACGCTTCAAGGCCAGCGCGATAGCGCTCGCCCACGGTCTTGTGCGCGGCCGCGAATTCCTCGAGCTTGGCGAGGATCGCCGGATCGCGCAGGCCGGCACGCGCCTCGCGCACAGTCGAGAGGGTGTCGTTCTCCTGCTTGAGGAACTGATTCCAGTACTTGTCGAGCGCGGCCGGTTCGTGGCCACGCAGGAGAACGTTTTTCCACTCCTGCACCTGGCTCTTGAAGGTGGCAAGCGCCTGCAGCAGCGCCGCCTGGGACTGGAAGTCCTCGCGGCTGATGCGGTCAAGTTCCTGGATCGACCCGTACACGCGGGTGAGGGAAAGGATCGAGACGGCGAGGGAGATCGCCATGGCGCCCGCGACGAGCGCGAGGACCTTGAACTGCAGGCTGGAGGTCTTCATTTGCGGTTTCTTTGCGGGGAATTAGAAGAGCGTCACGTTCCTGGCGCCCAGCATCTCGGCGAGCGCGCCTTCGGCGTGGGTGAGCCGTTCCGCCATGGTAGCGAGGAACGCCAGGTGGAAATGGCGCGTGGTCTCGGGCGAGGCGAGCCACAGCACGTCGGGGTCGAATTCGATCACGGTGCAGTCGGTGACCGCGGTCATGGTGGTGAAGCGGCGCGCCCCGGAGCGGCGCAGGAAGCCGGTCTCCGCCAGGCACTCGCCCGCCCCGCGGATTCCGAGGAGCGTTCCTCTGCGCGTGACGCGCATCTGGCCGCGCACGAGCACGAAGAATGAATAACCTGGGTCGTCCTCGCCCACCAGCGTCGAGCCCGCGCGCACGTCGAACCAGCGGCCCATGGGCGCGATCTCGGCGAGCTCCGCGGGACCGAACTCGCGGAAGAACGGCAGCACGCGCAAGGCGTTGGCGCGCTCGGCGTCGGTGCTGGATTCGCCGCCCGGGAGCGCGACCGAGCGCAGCTCCGCGGCGAATTCCTCCCACGTCGCGTAGCGGTTGGCGGGATCGGTCGCCGTCGCGCGGGCGAATATCGCGTCGAGCTTCAACGGGATGTCAGCACGTGCCGCGCTCGGCCGCGGGAGGTTGCCCATGCGTATCGCGGCGATCAGCGCCGCGGGCGAGTTGGCGTTCTCGAACGGCAGTGCGCCGGTGATCATCTTGTAGAGGACGATGCCGAGCGCGTACATGTCGGACTGCATCGAGGCCGGCTGGTTGGCGAACTGCTCCGGCGCCATGTAGGCGGGCGACCCGACCACCATTGCGTTGGTGTGGTCGAACGCGAGGTTGGAGAATGCGACGCCGAAATCGGCGACCTTCACCTCGCCGTCCTCGCCGAGCAGCATATTGGCGGGCTTGAGGTCGCGGTGGATCACCCCGTTCACGTTCGCATAGGAGAGCGCGTCGCATGAGCGCTCGAGGAGGTGCGCTATGCGCTCGGGCTCGAGGAGCCCCTGCGGATCGCAGAAGCGGTCGAGGCTGCCCTCCTTCGCGTACTCCATCACGATGTAGGCGCGCTCGTCGTCGAAGGCGGCGTCGTACACCTGGGTGATGTTCGGGTGGGTGAGGCGCCGCGCGAGGAGCGTCTCCTTGAGGAAGAGCGAGCGGAATACCTTGCGGTCCTCGTCGCTCAGCTGGTCCGAGTCGTAGACCTTGATCGCCACGTTGCGCGCGGGAAACAGCTCGCGCCCGAGATAGATCGTGGCGGAGGCGCCGCGCCCGAGGACGCCGGTGATCTCGTAGTTGCCGATCCGCGCGGGCGCTTCGGTACCGGGCATGCCGAGCTTCACGCTCATTCGCGCTCCTCGCGGATGCGCCGCATGAGGTAATCGACGTCGAGGAGGAGCACATGCGCCGCGGACGCGTCCGCGCCCTCGCGCATCCCGATGCCCTCGATGGCGGCGCCGACCGCGCGACCCGACATCTCCGGCGCCGGCACGATCTCATCCTCGGCGAGGCCGATCACGTCCGAGACGCTCGCCACGATCAGCCCGACCAGGCGTCGATCGACGTTCAGCACGATCGCGCTCGCATCCGCAAATTCGAGGGGCGCGGGGAAGCCGAGCATCAGCCCGAGGTCCACGATCGGGACGATCGCGCCGCGCAGGTTGATCACCCCGCGCACGAACGGCGAGACGCGCGGCACGCGCGTCACCGCGCCCACCTCGCGGATCTCCTGGACCTTGAGGATGTCGACGCCGTAGGTCTCGTCGCCGAGGCGGCAGCTCAGAAATTCGCGCCGCGCGCGGTCCTTGTTGGGCGCGCCTTGCGCCATCGCCAGGTCGTAGCTCATCGCGCCGGCTCCTTCGCGGCGATGCGGGCGAGCGCCTTGTCGCGCAGCTTGCCGAGCGGCGCGACCTCGTGCACCGCGCCCAGCTCGATCGCTTCGCGCGGCATTCCGAAGATCACCGACGTGGCCTCGTCCTGCGCGAGGGTCCAGGCCCCCGCCTCCTTCATCTTGAGCATGCCGGCCGCGCCGTCCTTGCCCATGCCGGTCATGATTATGCCAACAGCGTCGGCGCCGAGGAACTTCGCCGCCGAGAGGAAGAGGAAATCCACCGAGGGCCGGTGCAGGTTCATGGGCGGCTCCGTGGAGAGCTTGCCGAGGAGTTGCCCACCGTCCCTCTTCAGCCACAGGTGCTTGCCGCCCGGCGCGATGTACGCGTGCCCGGGCAGGATCGGGTCGTTGTGCTCGGCTTCCTTCACCGTGATCTGGCAGAGGCCGTTCAGGCGCTCGGCGAACATGCGCGTGAAGTTCTCCGGCATGTGCTGCACGATCACGATGCCGGGGCAATCCTGGGGCATGCCGACCAGGAATTCGCGGATCGCCTCGGTGCCCCCGGTGGAGGCGCCGACCACGATCACGCGCTCGGAGGTCTTCACGCCGACGGGCACGGGGCGCTTGGCGACCACCGCCGGAATCGTCACCGTGTCCTCGGGACCGGCGCGCCGCGGCGCCTTCAGTCGCGCGGTCTTCGCGGCACGGATCTTCTCCGCGATCATGCGGCCGTAGTCGTCCGGCGTCTGCTCGTTCAGCTTGGGCTTGGTGACGAAGTCCACCGCACCCAGCTCGAGCGCGCGGAAGGTCACTTCCGAGCCGCGCTCGGTCGCCGCCGAGATCATCACCACCGGCGTCGGGCGCGCGCGCATCAGACGATCGAGGAATTCCAGCCCGTTCATCTTCGGCATCTCGACGTCGAGCGTGATCACGTCGGGGTTCAGGTCCTTGATCATGTCGCGCGCCTCGTAGGCGTCGGCGGCGGCGCCGACCACCTCGATGTCCGGCTGGTCCTTGAGGATGTCGGCGAGGACGTCGCGGATCATGCGCGAGTCGTCGACGATGAGCACGCGGATCCTGGCGCTCACTTGAAGAGCTCCGCGCCGCCCTCGATGGGCCCGTGGAAGAGGCGCGCGCCGTAGTCGCGCTCGCGCAGCACGATGGTGTCGTTGTTCACCTTGCGCAGCCGCTTCACCATCACCTTGCCGCTCCTCGGGAAGTAGTAGATCTTGCGCGGCCACACGTCGAGGAGGTCGCGCGCCATGATCGGGATGCGCTCGATACTCAGGTACTCGACGATGAATTCCGCGTTCTGCTGGCCCACGTTGGAGAGCATGAAGCCCTGCAGCACGTTGCCGCCGCCGAACACCTTGGCCTCGAGGCGCTCGCGCCGGCCGCCCAGCTTGAGGATCTGGTTGATGAGAAGCTCCATCGCGTGCACGCCGTAGCGCCCGCCGGCGCTGATGTTGCCATGGGTGCCGACCAGCTTGCCCTCGTCGGGCAGCATGAAATGGTTCATCCCGCCGATGCCCGATTCGCGGTCGCGCAGGCACGCCGAGACGCACGACCCGAGCACGGTCACGAGCGCCATGTCCTTGTTGGTCGCGTAGTACTCGCCCGGCAGGATCTTCGCGGTATCGACCTTGAAGTGCGGGTCGAAGTAGCGGTTCGGCTGGTCGTCTCGAAGGACATCGTCGTCCCGCATCATGCGACGCCTCCTGATGCCTGGGACCCGTCCCGCATCATCGTCATTTCGCCAGCTCGTAGACGGTCTGGCCGCGGAGGCGAAAGTTCCGGCCCTGGTCGATGAGGCTCTCCGCATGGCCCGCGAAGAAGAGCCCGTGCGGCTTCAACAGCGCCGCGTAGCGCTCGACCAGGCGGCGCTGGGTCGGCTTGTCGAAGTAGATCATCACGTTCCTGCAGAAGATCGCGTCGAGCCCGCCTTCGACCGGCCACTCGGCGTCCATCAGGTTCACGCGCATGAACTCCACGCGCGCGGCAAGCTCGCGGCGCACGCGCGCCTTGCCCTCGAAGCGCCCGGCACCGCGAAGGAAGAAGCGCTTCTGGCGCGCGGGCTCGAGCTTCTCGACGGACTGCAGGGGGTAGACCGCCTCGCGCGCCGAGGCGAGCACCTGGGTGTCGAGGTCGCTCGCGATCACGCTGAAGGAATCGCCCCGCAGCGCCTCGGCGAGGCACATGGCGATGGTGTAGGGCTCCTCGCCCGTGGAGCATCCCGCGCTCCATACGCGGAAGGGCACGCCGGGCGCGCTCGTCTGGCGCGCGTGATCGGCGAGGATGCGGAAGTGGTGCTCCTCGCGGTAGAAGGCGGTCACGTTGGTGGTGAGCGCGTTGGTGCAGTGCTCCCACTCGGCGGGCTCCAGCTCGAGGAACTGGACGTAATCGTCGAACGAGGCGATGCCGAGGGAGCGCAGGCGCCGCGCGAGGCGCGCGTAGACCATCTCGCGCTTGCCCTCCGGCAGGCGGATTCCCGAGAAGCGGTAGACGCGCTCGCTGATCAGGCGGAAATGCTGCGCGCTGAACGGGAACTCGCGCGTGTCGGCGGCGGCGGCGGCCATCATGCGATCGCGCGAACACGCGCGCGCGTCGCCGCGCCGCGCGTGATGGTGGCGACGTCGAGGATGAGCGCCACGCGGCCGTCGCCCAGGATGGTGGCGCCGGCGACGCCGGGCACCGAATGCAGGTTGGTGTCGAGGGACTTCACCACGAGCTGCTGCTGCCCCACGAGGCTGTCCACGAGGAGTGCAGCGCGGCGGCTGTCCACCTCCACGACGAGGCACAGCGGATCAGGCCGCGCGAGGCCGGTCGCGGGCAGCTTCACCACGTCCTCGAGGCGCACGATCGGCAGCTGCTCGCCGCGCACCGCGACGAGCGAGGCCTGGTTCACGATGGTGCGGATGTCGCCGGGCCCGGGCTTGAAGGCTTCCGCGACGAATTCCAGCGGGATGATGTACTGCTCGCCGCCCACGCTCACGATCATGCCGTCCAGCACCGCGAGGGTG
>JBDTXQ010000123.1:0-7384 GCA_040006115.1 Usitatibacter sp. | reverse complement strand
GCAGTTACGCGATGGTCGCAGCGGCATTGGCATTGGGCCTGGGCGGTTGCGGGATGATCCACGGGCTCGCCCACGACGGTGGTTGGGCCACGCTCTTCGACGGGCGCTCGCTCGACGCCTGGGATCGCGCGGGCAACGCCAATTGGCGCATGGAAGGGGGCGCGGTCGTCGCCGACAAGGGCTCGAGCTTCCTCGTCAGCAAGAAATCCTATGGCGGCTTCGAGATCCGCGCGGAGTTCTGGTCCGATTCCGACGCGAACAGCGGCATCTTCATCCCTTGCTCGGACCCCGTGAAGCTCACCTCGGTGGTTTGCTACGAGGTCAACATTTACGACAGGCGCCCGGATCCCGTCTATGGAACCGGCGCCATCGTCGATGTCGCCAAGGTCTCGCCGATGCCGAAGGCGGGCGGTCGCTGGAACACCTACGAGATCGTCGCGGGCTCGCACCTCACCGTCAAGCTGAACGGCGTCACTACAGCCGACGCGCAGGACGGCAAGCTCGCGCGCGGACACTTGGGACTGCAATACGCCCCGGGCGTCGTGAAGGACGCTGGCGTGATCAAGTTCCGCAAAGGTGGAGATCCGCGAGCTCTGACCGCGTCATCTTGAGCGCCGACCCAGGCCTCGCGCCGCGCTTCGGCGCGAAGCAGGCGTGGCTGGTCTTTCTCGCGTACCTGGGGGCGCAGACGGCCGCTGCCGCCCTCGCCGGCGCGGTCCTCGCGGGGTGGTACGTCGCCGTCTACGGACGCGACGTCTTCGCGGCGCGGCTCGTGGAGATCGCACGCGCTTCTTTCGCGCTGGGCGGGATCTTCGGGATGGCGCTCGGGGGAGCCGCCGCCTGGTGGCTCGCCCTGCGGATGTATCGGCGCGAAGCCCCGGGCGCATCGCTCGCGGCGTTCGGCGGCACGCCCACGACGTGGCGGCTGGCTCTCCTCGCCGCGGCGGGCGGTATGCTGCTGGGCGCGTTCTACCTCTACGTCGTTACCGTGATCTTCCCGATCCCCAGGGGAGCGGGCACGCAGGGGGTGATGGCCGCGCGCGGATGGACCCAGGTCGCGTGGGTCGTTCTCGCGGTGGGCATCGCGCCGCCTGTCGAGGAGTTCGTCTTCCGGGGAGTGCTCTGGACGGGTTTCTCCCGCTCCCTTTCGCCGCTGCGGGCGGGGATCGTGGTGACGCTCCTCTTCGTGGCGATGCACCTGACGCAGGTGGCGGGATACACGCCGGCCCTCTTCGCGATCGGCGCCATGGGGATCGCGGCGCTCGTGGTGCGGATCGTCTCGGGCTCCGTCGTCCCTGCCATACTCTTGCACCTGGGGTACAACGCCGTGGTCACGATCGCGGTATCCGGCCCCCACCCCTGAAGGCTCCATCCGCGGAAGGCGCAATCGTTCCATGAGCACCGCATCCCAGCTCGCCGAGGAGACGGCCCGCCGCCGCACCTTCGCGATCATCTCTCACCCCGACGCGGGGAAGACCACCCTCACCGAGAAGCTCCTCCTCTTCGCCGGCGCGATCCACATCGCCGGCAGCGTGAAGGCGCGCAAGGCGACGCGCCACGCGACCTCGGACTGGATGGAGATCGAGAAGCAGCGCGGCATCTCGGTCGCGAGCTCGGTGATGCAGATGGAGTATCGCGGGCACGTCATCAACCTCCTCGACACGCCGGGGCACCAGGACTTTTCCGAGGACACCTATCGCGTGCTCACGGCCGTAGACGCGGCGCTGATGGTGATCGACGCCGTGAACGGCGTGGAATCGCAGACCATCCGCCTCCTCGAAGTGTGCAGGGCGAGAAACACCCCGATCATCACCTTCATCAACAAGCTCGACCGCGAAGGCAAGGAGCCGCTCGCGCTGCTGGACGAGATCGAGCGGATCCTGAAGATCCCGACGGTGCCGTTCACCTGGCCGGTCGGCATGGGCAAGCGCTTCCGCGGCGTGTTCGACATCCGCGGCGACCAGATGCGCGTCTTCAAGGCGGGCGAGGATCGGCGCCAGGATGACGAGGAGATCATCTCGGGCATCGACAACCCGCAGAACGAGGAACGTTTCGGCGGGGAATTCACCCATGCGCGCGGCGAGATCGAGCTTCTCGAGGGCGCCTCCCACGAGTTCCACCGCGAGGAGTTCCTCGAAGGCAGGCAGACCCCGGTCTTCTTCGGCTCCGCGATCAACAATTTCGGCGTGAAGGAGGTCCTCGACGCGCTGATCGACCTCGCGCCCCCGCCGGGCCCGAAGCCCGCGGTGCAGAGGACGGTGCTACCCACCGAGGAGAAATTCACCGGCGTGGTGTTCAAGATTCAGGCGAACATGGATCCCGCGCACCGCGATCGCGTCGCGTTCGTGCGCGTGGCTTCGGGCCGGTTCGAGCGCGGCATGAAGGTGAAGCTGGTGCGCACCGGCAAGGAAGTGAAGACGGCGAGCGCGGTCTCGTTTCTCTCGCAGCGCCGCGAGATCCTCGAGGACGCCTACCCGGGGGACATCGTCGGCCTGCCGAACCGCGGCGTGCTGCAGCTGGGCGACACGCTGACCGAGGGCGAGACGCTGCAGTTCACCGGGCTGCCGTTCTTCGCGCCCGAGATCTTCCACACCGTGGAGGTGGCCGACCCGATGCGCAACAAGCAGCTGCGCACCGGACTGCAGCAGCTCGGCGAGGAGGGCGCGATCCAGGTCTTCCGCCCGCACCAGGGCGGGCCGCTGCTGCTGGGCGCCGTCGGGCAGCTCCAGCTCGACGTCGTCGCCCACCGCCTGGAGAGCGAGTACGCGGCCGCGGCGCGCATGCGTCCCAGCAACTACAAGCTCGCGCGATGGGTGAGCGCCGCCGAGCCCGTCGAGCTCGAACGCTTCATCGAGGCCAACGCCTACCGCGTGGCCTACGACGTGGTCGACGCGCCGGCGGTGCTCTACAACCATCAGCTCGAGCTGAAGGCCGCGCGCGAGATCTGGCCGAAGATCGAGTTCCATTCGATGCGCGAGCACGGCGGCCTGGTGGTCCATTCGGGCCTGCTCGCGGCGTAGCGCTCGGGCAGGTCGAGGCGCAGCGTCCAGTTCCCGATCTTCCGGGACAGGTCCGAGAACCCCTCGAAGGTGAGCGGTTTCACGAGGTACTGGTTGGCGCGGAACTCGCAACGCATGGCGCGCTCGCCTTCTTCCTCGCTGGTGCAGAGCGCTATGACCGGGATGCCGCGCAGGCACTGCGCGATGCGCACCTGGCGCAGCACCTCGAAGCCGTCGGTCCCCGGCATGTTGAGATCGAGGAGGACCACGTCGGGAAGCGGATGGCGACGGCGAGCCGCGAACTGCCCGTGCCCGCACAGGTAGTCGATCGCTTCCCGGCCGCCGCGCGCGACACGCACCGCGTTGGCGAGGCAGCGACGGCGCAGCACTTCCAGGGTCCTCTCGACGTCCGCGGGGTCGTCGTCGACCAGCAGGATTCGAATGTCTCTTTCATTTTCCATCGCGTGTCTCCCTTGTGTACGCGATGAAAGTTTCGCCCTGCGCAGGGCCCCGAGTCCTTCAGGGAAATTAAGCGTTCTAAATTCATGGTCCTCCCGGACTACAATTACGCATGACCACCCTTGCCAGGGCCGCCCTGCTGGCCGCGCTTCTCGCGGCTCCCGGGCTTCACGCCCAGATGAGCACCGTGTGCACCGTCACCGTCAACTCCACTGACGAAAGGGACACATTCCGCAAATACCTTCCCGCCGACCGGTTCCGCTTCGTCGAGCTGGTCGAGCGCGGGCGGCCCGACTGGCTCGCCTCGGCATGCCGCCAGCAGGTGGAATGCGATGTCCTCCTCGTCTCGGGGCATTTCGCCGGCACCGAGTTCTACTCGTCGAGCTTCGAAGTGAACGAGTCGCTGCCGGTCGACGAGATGGAAAGGGCCCAGTGCAGCGCGTCGTGCCCCGGCCTCTTCGCGAAGCTGAAGGAGGTCTATCTCTTCGGCTGCGACACGCTCAAGGCCGAGCCGGTGAAGAGCGCCATGCCCGAGGTGGTGCGCAACCTCGTGCGCTCGGGCCGCACGCGCGCCGAATCCGAGCGCCTCGCGCGCGGCCTGAGCGAGCGCCACGGCGAGTCCAGCCGCGACCTCATGCGCCGCATCTTCTGGGACGTCCCGGTGATCTACGGATTCCAGTCGCTCGCGCCCTATGGGCGGGTCGCCGGGCCGATGCTGGACCGCTTCTTCGAGGCGGGCGGCGCGGAGGACGTCGCGAGCGCGCATCCCAGCGAAGCGCTGTTGAGGCTCTTCGGCCCGACGAGCATGACGGCGACCGCGGGGATGCGCGATACGGATCCCAACGCCGACTTCCGCGCCCAGGTATGCCGCTACTACGACGATCGCCTCACGCGCGCGGAGAAGCTCGCCTCGATCCGCGAGACGCTCGCCGGGGACAGCGCCCAGGTGCGCATGGCGTTCGATCGCATCGAGCGGTTCTTCGAGGCGTTGCCCGGTGCCGACCGGCAGGAGGCGGCGTTCGCGCGAGAGCTTGCCGCGCTAACCCACGACCGCAAGGCGCGCCATCGCTACCTCGATCTCGCGCGCGACACCGAGGATCCGGCGTTGCGCGTGCGCATGATCGCCACGGCGCGCTCCATCGGCTGGCTCACCGGCCATGAGCAGCGCGCCGAGCTGGGGCGGATGATCGTCGACGTCCTCGCCACGGATTCCGCGGGCTACGGCGAGATCGACCTCATCTGTGCTCTCAACAAGGACCGCGCCCTCGATGCCGAGCTGCGCCTCGTCAAGGCGGGCGGCACGGTGCGCGAGGCGGCGCGCGCCTGCCTGGGAAGCGGCGAGAGCCGGGTGCGCGTCCTGAAAGCGCTCGCCAGCCCCAACGAGCAGGAAGTGCGCGTGGTGCAGGCGTACCTGCGCCACCAGCCGATCGCCGACGGCAAGGAGCTGCGCGGCGCTGCGATGCGCGTGGCGCGCATGCCGGGCTCGAGCTCGCAGGTGCGTGCGCTCGAGACGCTCGCGCGCCAGGGCATCGCCGATCGCGAGGTGCTCGACGAGCTCGCGCGCCTCTACACGCGCGCCGCGTCGGCGCCAGTCCAGCGGGCGGTCGCGGAAATCTTCCTGCGCGCCGCCGACCGCTCTTTCGGCACGCCCGAATTCATCGCTTTTCTGCGCGAATTCCGTTTGTCCGACGGACAGAAGGACATCGTCGACGTGCTGATCGCGCAGCTGCAGGTCCAGTTGGAGCAGGCCAGATAGCACTGTCCCGTCTTGCATTAGCGCGCATACTGGGCTCGCTAGTCAGTTTCGCCGAGGCGCTTCGCCTCCCGGCTGCCTGGAGGAGAGAATCATGGCACGACCCATTTCCTCGTCGGACTTGTACGACTATATGGTCGCCGAGTTCGCGAAAGTGCGGCCCTCGGAATGCAGCACGTGCGTTGTGCCCAAGCCCTTCTGGGGCCCTTCCGCCGGCACCGGGTCGGTCTACTGGTACATGGAGCCCGCGGCCAACTGCCCGAGCGGATGCCGCCAGCTGATCGCGCAGATCTGGGCGAAAGCGACCACCGACTTCGAGATCAGCCCGCCGTCGCGGGTCGCGATGACCGGCTGAAGGGCCGTCACCGCAAGCGCTTGGTGAGGGGCCGCGAGGCCCCTTTTTCTTTTGCTCGGTGCTTCAGTGCCCCTAGAATGTCGGCATGAACGGCGCAGAGAGCCTCGTCCGCACGCTGCTCGCGAGCGGAGTCGACATGTGTTTCGCCAATCCCGGCACTTCGGAGATGCACTTCGTCGCCGCGCTCGACGCCGTGGCGGGCATGCGTTGCGTCCTCGGGCTCGCGGAAACGGTGGTGACCGGATGCGCCGACGGCTATGCGCGCATTGCGGGCAAGCCCGCGGCGACGCTGCTGCATTGCGGCCCGGGATTCGCCAACGGCATCGCCAACATCCACAACGCGCGCCGCGCGAATTCCCCGATGGTGAACATCGTCGGCGACCACGCGACCTATCACCGCCAGTACGATCCGCCGCTCGCCGCCGACCTCGAGGGCCTCGCGCGCGCGGTATCGCACTGGACGCGGGCGACGCGCAGCGCCGCCACGGTCGGCGAAGACGGCGCGGCCGCGGTGCAGGCCGCCAACATGCCGCCCGGCCAGATCGCGACGCTCATGCTTCCCGCCGACACCGCGTGGAACGAGGGCGGCATGGTGGCGCGGCCGCTGCCCGTGCCCGCGGCGCCCGCGATCGCGCCGCAGACGATCGCGTACCTCGCGAAGATCCTGCGCGGCGGCGAGCCCGCGCTGTTGGTGCTCGGGGGCAAGGCGCTTTCCGAGCGCGGCCTTCTCGCGGCCCACCGCATAGCGCACGCCACGGGCTGCACGCTGCGCACGCCGACGCAAGTGCCGCGGATGGCGCGAGGTAGGGGACGCGTTCCCGTAGACCGAATTCCCTATTCGGTGGACGCGGCGCTGAAGAACCTCGCCGGCGTCGCGCACGTGGTCCTGGTCGGCGCCGCCACGCCGGCGGCGTTCTTCGCCTATCCCGGCAAGCCCAGCCTCGTGATCCCTGCGCAGGCGAAGGTCCACGTGCTCGCCCATGCGCACGAGGACCTCGTCGGCGCGTTGGAGAACCTCGCCGATGTCATCGGCGCGGCTGCGAGCCCGGCGATCACGCGGCCCGGGGAAGCGCCGCGCATCGCGGCCGGCAGGTTCGAGCCTGTGGCCTTCGCCTCGACGATCGCCGCGCTCCTTCCCGAGGATTGCATCGTCGCGGAGGACGCGGTCACCTCGGGCCGCGGCCTCTTTCCGCCGACCTTCGCCGCCGCTCCGCACGACTGGCTGCAGGTCACCGGAGGCGCGATCGGCCACGGCTTGCCGTGCGCCACCGGCGCCGCGCTCGCCGCCCCGGGGCGCAAGGTCGTCTGCCTGCAGGCCGACGGCGGTGGCATGTACTCGCTGCAGGCGCTCTGGACGCAGGCGCGCGAGAAGCTCGACGTCGTGAACGTGATCTTCGCCAACCGCATGTACAAGATCCTGCAGGGCGAGCTGGTCGCGGTCGGCGCCCGTCCCGGAGACGCGTCGCGCGATCTCTTCGACCTCACGCGTCCCACGCTCGACTGGGTCGGGCTCGCGAAGGCGATGGGCGTGGAGGGCGTGCGCGTCGAGACGCTCGAGGCGTTCGCCGACGTGTTCGGCGCAGCCTCGCGCACGCGCGGCCCTTTCCTGATCGAGCTGGTGATCCTCTAGCGGATTCCGCGATAGAGTGGCGGGGTCGCGAACGGGAAGGTTGATCATGCAACGATTGGTAACATTCGCCGCGGCACTCCTCCTCGCGTCCTGCGGCGGGGGCGGTGGCGGCGGGGCAGCCTCGAGCGCTCCGGCGCCCGGCGCCGCATTCACCGATCCCGCGACTTACTCGAGCGGCGCCGCGGCGG
>JBDTXQ010000122.1:0-7398 GCA_040006115.1 Usitatibacter sp. | reverse complement strand
GCTTCATCTGCTGCGCCTGCTGGCGCATGCGGCCCACGTCCTCGACGAATATCACCGTCGGCGCGGGATCCCCGGCGCCGATCGGCACGAAGTGCACCTGCAACTCGCCGGCGACTCGCGGCGCGCGCAGTTGCATGAAGGTGGTTTCGGAGCCGCGCCGCCACGCCTCGAGCAGGCCGGCGATCTCCGGCGCGTACTCGGAGATGCTCGGCCAGCGCCCCGCCGGCAACGAGCCGAGGAGCTGCGTCGCGCGCGGATTGGTCTGGCGGATGCGCCCGTCGCCGTCCACCACCAGGATTCCGTCCTGCATGTCGCGAATCACGAGCTCGTTGATCTGCGAGAGGTTGGCGAGGTCGATCTTGCGCTCCTCGGCGATCGCCGCGCTGGTGCGCGCGTAGCCGGCGAGGGTCGAGGCGAGCCCCGCCGTCGCGAAAAACGCGGCGCTGGTGATGCCGGTCTGCACGAAATCCTGCATGCCCGCGTCGTAGCGCCAGACCTGGAAGGTCTGCTCGAGGAGGATCGCGAGCGTCGCGATGGCGGCGTGGAAGAAGGCGAGCCGGCCACGCGTGATGAGGCCCGCCGCCGCGAGCGAGACGAGGAGGATCACGCCGAACCCGCTCTTCACGCCGCCGCTCGCGTACATCAGCATCACGATGGCGACCACGTCGACGAGGATGCCCGCGGTCACCTGCGGCGTAAGGCTCGGCTTGCGTAGCCGCGCGGGCACGAGCAGGATCAGCGACGCGATCGTGTACGAGATCACCGTCGGCATCACCGCCGTCGGGGTGACGATGCCGAAGTTGAAGAAGCGGTTGAGGTAGACCGAGGCGACCGCCACCAACAGCGCGAGCACTACGCGATAGGCGCAAAGGACGAAGAGCGAGCGCCACGTCGCGTCGTCGGCGTCGACGATGAGAGGCGAGCGCGGCAGGGGCTTGGCTGGGGCGGCCAGCGGATCGGCCATCGTGCTCATGGCCCCTTGCAGCGCGGGTTGTCCTGGCAGTAGAAGAGGCCCTCCTGCATTCGCGCGTCGCTCTTCGGCAGGTTCACGCCGCAGCGTGTGCACGCCACCATGTTCTCTCCATCCACGCTCTTCGCGGGCATCTCGCCCTTGCGCGTGTTCACCCGGAAGAAGCCGCGGAACACGAGGTAGATCAGGAAAGCGATGACGAGCAGGAGTACGATGCGGCCCAAATTCTTATCCCCTTGATTTCGGGGAAGAGTTTACGTCAAAAGCACCTCGACTTCGAATCGCGCACCGCCACCGGCGAGGTTCAGCGCGCGCACCCTTCCGCCGTGGAATTGTGCGACCAGGCGCACGATGTAGAGACCCAGACCGAGGTGCCCGCCTTCGCGCGCGCTCTCGGGAGGGCGTAGCGACACCATCGAGTCGAAGAGTCGCGCCAACATCGCCTGCGGAAGCGCCGGCCCGTCGTTCTCGACGGCGAGCACGGCGCGCCGGTCCTGCGCCGCGAGGCTCACGCGAATGGGGCCTTGCGCGGGCGCGAAGTCGTTCGCGTTCTCGACGAGCTTGTCGAGGAGCTGCGCGAACGCGTCCGGCACGCCCGTCATCCAGACCGGCGCCGCGGGGCCCGAGTACTCGAAGCGCCGCGCGGGATAGGCGGCTCGATAGCCCTCGACGCATCCGGCGACCACCGACACGAGGTCGAAGCGCTCGCGCTCCGCGGATTCCAGCAGGCCCTCGAGGCGGGTGGCTTCCGAGAGGCGAGAGATGAGGCGCGCGAGGCGCTCGACGCCCTCCCCGGCTCGCTCGACGTAGACGCGCGCCTCGGGGGCGAGCGCCTGCGCCTTCAAGTTGTCTAGCGACGAGCGCACTACCGCGACCGGCGTGCGCAGCTCGTGGGATAGGCGTCCCGCCATCGCCTCGAGGTAGGCGTTGTAATCCTTGAGGCGCGCGAGGACCGCGGCGGTGGTGCGCGAGAGATCGCCGATCTCGTCGCGCGCGCTGGTGGGCGCGATGGCGCCGCGCACGCGCCCCTGGGCATCGATCGCCGCGTCGGCCTGCGCGTGAAGGCGCCGGATTCGCGCGGTGAGCCGCGTGGCGAAGAGCAGCAGGATCGCGAGCGCCGCGGCGACCACCGCGAGCGTCACCGCGAGGAGGTTCTCGAGCGCGGATTCCTTGAGGAGCTGTATGGAGCCCGTGGTCTCCTCGATCACGACGGCGCCCACGATGTCGTCGCTCACGTAGATCGGCTGCGCGGCCGAGAGGATCGCCACGTCACGGTCGCGCGTGCCGCGCCATTGCGTGCCCGACAAGCCGATCAGCGCGCGATCGACCTGGCCGCGCATCGGCCGCGATTCGTCGCCCGCCGCGGGCACGGGCGGCGTGGGGACGACGAGCGCGGCGAGCGGCTTCAACCAGCTGGTGAGGCTCCTCGCCTTCACCGCCCCGTCGCGCAGCGCCCCCGAAAGCCCGCGCACGCGCGAGCGCGTGTCGACGACCCACACGCGCGAGGAGCTGCGTCCCATGATGGCGAGGAAGCGCTCGATCTCCTCCGAAGGCACGTAGGCGTTGCCGAGGCTCGCCGCGGCGTTGGGATCGGCGGCGGCGAAGAGCGCGACGATGCGCCGGCGCTCCTCGCCTTGCGGATCGGCGGGATCGCCCGGCTTGCCGAAGAGCGCGGGCCGATCCGAGAGGGCGGAGGCGACGGCGCGCGCCGTGGCGCCGATCGCCTGCTCCTGGGAATCGCGCAGGAACGACTCCATGCGCGAGATGAACTGCGCCGCGAGCCACGGCAACGCGAGCAGCACGAGCGCGGCCATCACGAGCCGGAAGCGGATGCCGTGAACGAAGCTCATGGGCACCACCGCGGCGTCAGAAGGGAAAGTGGACCGCGAGCGAGCCGAAGCGCTGCGGCGCGAACTGCGCGTCGTACTCCCTCGAATCCTGCGCGACGTCGAGGACGAGCGTGCCCCAGCGCTGCGTGAACGCGACGCCGCCGGCGACGCGCGTCATGCTGCGGCGCGCGTCGAGGTCGGCGCCGAAGGGATCGTAGTTGCGCGAGAGGAGCGCGTTGCGCCCGATGGCGCGGACGCTCGCGCCCGCGTACGCGCTCCAGCTCGGCTCTCCCGCCGCGGCAGGCGGTGTGGGTGCGAAGCGCAGCAGCGCGCTGGAAAGCCGCGGCTCGCCGACGCGCACTTCGATTCCCGCGTGGGCGAAGGTGAGCACGTTGCCGAGCGTGGCGCCCGCGTGCACCTTGAACCGGTCGCTCACGACGGCCTGGGTGCGCGTGAAAGCCACGCCCGCGTCGAAGCGATTGCCGAGCTGCCGCGACCAGTCGACATGGGGCGCGCTGATGAGGTGGTGGATCGCGGTGGTGGCCTGGCGGCCGAGCGCCGCGGGGCCGCGCAGGCCGAGGGCGACCGCGAGCGTCTGGAAGGAACCGGGGCCCTCGAAGTGCATCGCGCCCGACGCGAGGAGGCGCCCGACCGGCACGCGGTCGTCCTTGCCGGGACGCCAGTCCCTGGCGGCGGGGGTGTAGACCTCCTGCTCGACTCCGAGCTCGACGCCGTCCTGCACTCGCGCGATGCGCAGGCCGCTCGTGTACCAGCGGTCGGTGCCGAAGGCAACGTCGTTGTCGATCTTCAGATACCAGCGCGCATCCTCGGCCGACGCGGCGCTCGAGAGCAGGACGAGCACCACGGCGGCAAGCCTCATTCGATCCACCGATACCCCATTCCGTAAACCGTCTCGATTGCCGCGAACGCCGCGTCGACGGCGAGGAATTTCTTGCGGATGCGCTTCACGTGCGAGGTGATGGTGCCGTCGTCGACGACCATCTCGGCATCGCGCATGAGCTGGTCGCGGTCCTTCACGTGGCCCGGGTGGAGCGCGAGGGAATGCACCATCCAGAACTCGGTCACCGTGAGGCCTACCGGCTGGCCGCTCCAGCTCGCCGACATGCGCTGCGCATCGAGGGCGAGGCGCCCGCGGTTGAGCACGTCCTCGGCCACCGCGGGCTGCGAGGTCGCGTCGACGCGCCGGAAAAGCGCCGCGATGCGCGCGAGGAGGTGCGGCAGGCTCACGTCCTTGGTGAGGTAGTCGTCGGCTCCCAGGCGCAGCCCCGAGACGATGTCGAAGTCCGAGTCGCGCGCCGAGAGGAAGATGATCGGCAGCCGCGCGCTCGCCGCGCGCAGCTCGCGGCAAAGTGCGAAGCCGCCGTCGATGTCCGGCCCCAGCCCGATGTCGATGATCGCGAGCTCGGGCAGCCGCGCCGCGAGCGTCTTCGCCGCGCTCGAGCGGTCGGCGAATGCGGCGACCTCATAGCCCGCGCGCGTCAGCGCGTCGACATAGTTCTGGCGGATGGTGGGGTCGTCCTCGACCAGCGCGATGCGGCGTGCCATATGGACCGGGATTATCCAGTTTTTCGCCACATTTGATCGCCGGCCCGTCCCGATTGCGCCACGGCGTCACCCGCGCGCCCGCGCGTAATGACGCTGCCCACTCTCACAACGGGCAGAAAAGGGACGACAACGGATGGACAAGCGCACGGCGGCGATCGGGGATTTCGTGAGGCTCGGGGTGAATGCGTTCGCGAGCGGGCTCGTGGCGGCGGTGGCGCTGGCGGCGATCACGCTCGCCCTGGCAGGCGGCGCGCAGGCGGCGGCACTCAACGACGCGAAGAGCGGCACGCTCATGCTGCGGACCGGAAAGGCGGGCGAATACAAGGTGGCGCCCACGGTGGAGACCGAGGTCGCGATCCAGGTGACCGGCATGATCGCGCGCACCCGCCTCTCGCAGGTGTTCCACAACCCCGGCACCGAGTTCGTCGAGGGCGTCTATGTGTTCCCCCTCCCGGAGAAGGCCGCTGTGGACCACCTGTGGATGCGAATCGGCGAGCGCGTGATCGAGGGGCAGGTCAAGGAGAAGGAAGAAGCGCGGCGCACCTATGAGAAGGCGAAGCAGGAAGGACGCAAGGCCGCGCTGGTCGAGCAGCAGCGCCCCAACCTCTTCACCAACGCGATCGCGCACATCGGCCCCAACGAGAACGTGCGCATCACCATCGAGTACCAGCAGACGCTCGCCTACGAGAATGGCGAGTACCGCCTGCGCTTCCCGCTCGCCGTCACGCCGCGCTACGTGCCGGCGGGAACGAGCGACGACATCCCCGACGTTCCCAAGGCCATCGAGGCCGGCGAATTCGACGGGCCCACGCAGGACCCGAGCTACACGAGCGACGGCTGCGGCGGGCTCGCGAACCCGGTGGACATCGTGGTGGTCATCGACGCCGGCATGCCGATCGGCAAGGTCGAGAGCTCCTACCACGAGGCCTTCGTACAGAAGGAAGGCGGAAACCGCACCGCGGTCTACCTCACCAAGGAGCAGGAAGCGGCCGACCACGACTTCGAGCTCAAGTGGACGGTGGCCCCCGGCGCGGCGCCGCAGGCCGCGCTCTTCACGCAGGACGTCGCAGGCGTGGCATACGCGCTCATCATGGTGGTGCCGCCGGAGCCCGGCATGGACGAGAAGAACGCGTTGCAGCGCGTGCCGCGCGAAACGATCCTCATCGTGGACACCTCGGGCTCCATGGAAGGCGCCTCGATGCAGCAGGCCAAGGCCGCGGTCGAGCACGCGCTTGCCACCCTCACCGAGCGCGATCGCTTCAACGTGCTCGAGTTCAACTCCGTGATGCACCCGCTCTTCCCCGCGGCGCTGCCCGCTACGCCGCAGAACCTGGCGAACGCGAAGGCGTGGGTGGCGCGCCTGAAGGCGGGTGGCGGCACGGAGATGGCGCCGGCGCTCGAGTTCGCCCTCGACGGGCGCGAGGCGCCCGGATACCTGCGCCAGGTCGTGTTCATGACCGACGGCGGCGTCTCCAACGAGGAGGGGCTCTTCAAGCTGATCGAGCGGCGCCTGGGCGCTTCACGCCTCTTCACCGTGGGCATCGGCTCCGCCCCCAACGCCCACTTCATGACGAAGGCAGCGCAGTTCGGCCGCGGGACCTTCACGCAGATCGGCGACGTGCGCGAGGTCGAGGTGAAGATGCGCGCGCTCTTCGCGAAGATCGAGGCGCCCGTGCTGCAGGACGTCGCGATCCGCTGGGCCGACGGCACCCCGGTCGCGACTTTCCCAGCGCGCGTGCCCGACCTCTACGCCGGCGAGCCGATCGTGGTGTCGGCCTCGGCCGCGCATTTCGGCCACGCGATCACCGTTTCCGGCACGCGCGGCAACCTTCCCTGGAGCGTGGCGCTCACGCCGATCGCCAGCCAAGGCGACGCGAGCGGCGTGGGCGCCCTCTGGGCCAGGGCGAAGATCGCCGAGCTCATGGACGAGGGGACGCGCGGCGCCGACACCACGGCGATCCGCACGCAAGTGGTGAAGGTCGCGCTCGAGCATCACCTGGTGAGCGCGTATACGAGCCTCGTCGCGGTCGACGTCACGGTCGCGAATCCCACGGGCACGATGAAGACCGCGCTAGTGAAGGCGGATCCGCCCAGGTCGTGGACGGGCGACATCCCCCAGACCGACACGCCCGCCATGCTCCAGTTGCTGCTCGGCCTCATCGCGCTCGCGATCGCCGGGATCGTCGCCGTGGTCGGGCGCACGGTCCCGGCGAGGAGGGACGCGTGAAGGCGCGCCTCGCGGCCGCGGTGCTCCTCGTCTTCGGCGCGTGGCAGGTCGCCGCGGCGGCCTGGATCCACGTGAAGGCGAACGTCGCGCAGCACCTGATCGCCGCGGCGTGGGCGCAGGCTCGCGACGGTGGGCCCTCGCGCCGCCCCTGGCCGTGGGCCGACATGCGCCCGATCGCGCGGCTCACGGTGCCCACACGCGGCATCGAGCTCTACGTTCTCGACGCGGCGAGCAACCGCGCCCTCGCTTTCGGCCCGGCGCACGTGAGCGGCACAGCGTCGCCCGGCATGCCCGGCAACGTGGTGATGGTCGCCCACCGCGATACGCACTTCGCTTTCCTGCGCACGCTCGCGCTGGACGAGGAGATCGACGTGGAGAGCGCGAACGGCACGCCGTCGCGCTATCGCGTGCGCGCGGTGGCGGTGGTCGACAAGGGCGAGACGCGCGTGCTCGACGACGCGGGCTCCGCGCAGCTCACGCTCATCACCTGCTTTCCGTTCGACGCGGTGCGCCCGGGCACGGCATTGCGATACGTGGTGATCGCCGATCGCATCGCCTAGCGCCGCGCGGTGCAAAAAAACTGGTGTCAGAGGCGAATTCCCGGAAGGGTAATTCGTCTCTGACACCAGTTTTTGGTCGGGGTGAGAGGATTCGAACCTCCGGCCTCTACGTCCCGAACGTAGCGCTCTACCAGGCTAAGCTACACCCCGAAGGCCGAGAAACAAAGGGGCACGAACGCGCCCCTTTTTTCGCTCTGTCTAGAACTTTCTCTCGACAGAAAAGAGCGCCAATTGTAGCAGACTGTC
>JBDTXQ010000121.1:0-7412 GCA_040006115.1 Usitatibacter sp. | reverse complement strand
TTCGGCTCGGTGGACGGCGACAACGCCGCGGCCATGCGCTACACCGAGATCCGCATGGCGAAGATCGCGCACGAGCTGCTCGCCGATCTCGACAAGGAGACCGTCGACTTCGGCCCGAACTACGACGGCAGTGAGCGCGAGCCGCTGGTGCTGCCGTCGAAGTTCCCGAACCTGCTGGTGAACGGCTCCTCCGGCATCGCGGTCGGTATGGCGACCAACATCCCGCCACACAACCTGACCGAGGTGATCGACGCGTGCCTCGCGATGCTCGCCAATCCCGACATCACGATCGACGAGCTGATCCGGATCGTTCCGGCTCCTGATTTCCCGACGGCGGGGATCATCTACGGCATCGCCGACCTGCAGGAGGGCTATCGCACCGGGCGCGGTCGCGTGATCATGCGCGCGCGCACCCACGTCGAGGACATCGGCAAGGGCGAACGCCAGGCGATCATCATCGACGAGCTGCCCTACCAGGTGAACAAGGCGCAACTGCTGGTGAAGATCGGCGAGCTGGTGCGCGAAAAGCGCATCGAGGGCATCTCCGACCTGCGCGACGAGTCCGACAAGTCGGGCATGCGCGCGGTGATCGAGCTGAAGCGCGGCGAGGTCGCCGAGATCGTGCTGAATAATCTTTACAAACTCACGCCGATGCAGGAGAGCTTCGGCATGAACATGGTCGCGCTCCTCGACGGCCAGCCGAAGCTGCTCAACCTGAGGCAGTTCCTCGACGCGTTCCTGCGCCATCGCCGCGAGGTCGTCACGCGCCGCACGGTGTTCGACCTGCGCAAGGCGCGCGACCGCGGGCACATCCTGGAAGGCCTCGCCGTCGCGCTGTCCAACGTGGACGAGGTGATCGCGATCATCAAGGCCGCGGCCACGCCGGCGATCGCGAAAGTCCGCCTCATGGGCCGCTCGTGGCACTCGGCCCTGGTGGAGGAGATGCTCGCGCGCGCGTCGGCCGAGCAGTTCCGTCCCGAGTCGCTGCCCAAGGAATTCGGCCTCACGGGCGAAGGCTACCGCCTATCCGACGCGCAGGCGCAGCGCATCCTCGAGATGCAGTTGCAGCGCTTGACCGGCCTCGAGCAGGACAAGATCCTCTCCGAGTACCGCGAGGTGATCGCGGCGGTCGAGGATCTCCTCGACATCCTCGCCAAGCCGGAGCGCGTGACGCGGATCATCGGCGACGAGCTCGCCGAGGTGAAGCGCGAGTTCGGCGACAAGAGGCGCAGCGAGATCGTGGTGAACGGCGAGGAGCTCTCGCTCGAAGACCTGATCACGCCCGAGGACGTGGTGGTCACGCTCTCCCACGCGGGCTACGTGAAGAGCCAGCCGCTCGACGAGTACCGCGCACAGAAGCGCGGCGGCCGCGGCAAGCAGGCGACCACTACCAAGGAAGACGACTTCGTCGAGAAGCTCTTCATCGCCAACACGCACGACCACGTGCTGTGCTTCTCGAACAAGGGCAAGGCCTACTGGCTCAAGGTCTACGAGGTGCCGCAGGGCAGCCGCACCAGCCGCGGCAAGCCGATCGTGAACCTCCTCAAGATGGACGAGGACGAGCGCATCAACGCGATCCTGCCGGTGAAGGAGTTCCGCGAGGACTGCTACGTGTTCTTCGCGACCGAGGAAGGCGTCGTGAAGAAGACTTCGCTCTCGGATTACTCGCGCCCGCGTCCCTCCGGGATCATCGCGGTGGACCTGGACGAGGGCGATCGACTCATCGGCGTCGCGCTCACCGACGGCAAGCACGACGTGATGCTTTTCTCCGACGAAGGCAAAGCAGTTCGCTTCGACGAGAACGACGTACGCCCGATGGGCCGCGGCGCGCGCGGGGTGCGCGGCATGAACATCGCCAAGGGCGGCAAGGTGATCGCGCTCCTGGTGGCCGAGAACGAGACCCAGAGCGTGCTCACGGCGACCGAGAACGGCTACGGCAAGCGCACCTCCATCGCCGAGTACACGCGCCATGGCCGCGGCACGCAGGGCATGATCGCGATCCAGACCAGCGAGAGGAACGGCAAGGTGGTGGCCGCGACGCTGGTCTCGCCAGTCGATGAGATCATGCTCATCACCTCGGGCGGGGTACTCATCCGCACGCGCGTGAGCGAGATCCGCGAGATGAGCCGGTCCACGCAAGGCGTCACTCTCATCAACCTCGACCAGGGCGAGAAGCTCTCCGGCCTGCAAACCATCATGGATCGCGACGACGAAAATGGCGAAAACGGGAACGGGAACGGGAACGGGAATGGGAACGGGAACGGGAACGGGGCGAGCCCTGACGGACACGGGAACGATGACGGCGGGGGCGCTGCACCACGTTAGGCCCGCCGCGCGCATCTTCAACTTCGGCGCGGGCCCGGCGACGATGCCGGTGGAAGTTCTCGAGAGGGCGAAGTGGGAGCTCGTCAACTGGCACGAGGCCGGCATGTCCGTGATGGAGATGAGCCATCGCGGCGACGAATTCATGCGCATCGCCGCGGAAGCGGAAGCGGACCTGCGCACGCTCCTCGCGATTCCGAAGAGCTACAAGGTCCTCTTCCTGCAGGGCGGCGCGACCATGCATTTCTCCGCCGTGCCGATGAACCTGCTGCGCGGGAAGAAGAAGGCCGACTACCTCGACACCGGCGAGTGGGCCAAGAAGGCGATGGCCGAGGCGAAGAAGTTCTGCGAGGTGAATGTGATCGCCTCGGCGCAGGACAAGAACTACACCTACGTGCCCAGGCAATCGGCGTGGAAGCGCTCGTCCGACGCGGCCTACGTCCACGTCTGCACCAACGAGACCATCGGCGGGGTGGAATTCCACTGGACGCCCGACGTGGGCGCCACGCCGCTGGTGGCCGACATGTCGTCGCACATCCTCTCGAAGCCCTTCGACGTCACCAAGTACGGGCTCATCTACGCGGGGGCGCAGAAGAACATCGGGCCCGCCGGCCTCGTCGTGGTGATCGCGCGCGAGGATCTCCTCGGCGATGCGCTTGCCGACACGCCCAACGTCCTGAACTACAAGCTCATGGCCGACGCGGATTCCATGATCAACACGCCGCCCACTTTCTCGGTCTACCTCGCGGGCCTCACCTTCAAATGGCTGCTCGAGCGCGGCGGGCTCGCCGGCACCGAGGTGGTGAACGTCGCCAAGGCGAAGCGCCTGTACGACTACCTCGACTCCCAGGATTTCTACGCGAACCCGGTGGCGAAGGAGGATCGCTCGCGCATGAACGTGCCCTTCCGGATGAAGAACGACGCGCTCGACGCGAAGTTCCTCCAGGAGGCCGAGGCGAGGGGGCTTTCGCAGCTGAAGGGCCACCGCTCGGTGGGCGGCATGCGCGCGTCGATCTACAATGCGATGCCGCCGGACGGTGTCGAAGCGCTGGTCGAGTTCCTGGAAGAATTCCGCGCGAAGAATTCCTGAGGTGGGGACGATCAAGTATCGCGTCGCCGTCTACAACGCGATCTCCGCGAAGGGCCTCGAGCGCTTTCCCGCGGCACACTACATCGTCGGCAAGGCGTTGCCCTCGCCCGACGCGATCCTGGTGCGCTCGCATGCGCTCCAGGCCACCGAGGTCCCGCCGATGGTGAAGGCGGTCGCGCGCGCCGGGACGGGAGTCAACAACATTCCCGTGGCGGCCTTGACCCAGCGCGGCGTGCCGGTATTCAACGCGCCGGGGGCCAACGCCAATGCCGTGAACGAGCTTGTGTTCGCGGCGATCCTCGCCGCGGCGAGGAACGTGCTGCCCGCGGTCGCCTACGTGAATTCGCTCGCGCCCGGCGAAGACTTCGAGGCCCGCGTGGAGGACGGCAAGAAGCAGTTCGCGGGCTTCGAGCTTCCCGGACGCACGCTCGGAGTGATCGGCCTGGGCGCGGTGGGCGGGCTGGTCGCCGATACCGCGATCAGGCTCGGCATGAAGGTGGTGGGCTTCGACCCCGAGATCACCGTGGACAACGCGTGGCGGCTGCCTTCCGCCGTGAAGCGCGCCGCCTCCATCGACGAGGTGATCAGGGCCTCGGACTTCGTGACGCTGCACCTGCCGCTCACCGACAAGACGCGCGGGCTGATCGACGCGAAGCGCCTCGCGCTCGCGCGCCCGCGACTGGTCCTGCTCAACTTCGCGCGCGATGCGATCGTGGATGAGCAGGCCGTGCTGCTCGCGCTCGCCGGGAAGCACCTGAAGAAGTACGTGACCGATTTCCCGAGCGCGGCATTGGCGGGCCACGCGGGCGTGATCGCGTTGCCGCACCTGGGCGCCTCCACCGAGGAGGCCGAGGAGAACTGCGCGTTCATGGTGGTGGACCAGCTGCGCGCCTATCTCGAGGAGGGCACCATCGCCAACGCGGTGAACTTCCCGAGCGTGGAGATGGCGCGCGAGTCCCCGCACCGCATCGCCATCTCGAACTCGAACGTCCCGAACATGCTCGGGCAGATTTCGACTACGATGGCTCAAGCCGGCCTCAACATCCACAACATGGTCAACAAGTCGAAGGGTGAGATGGCGTACACGCTCGTCGACCTCGACAGCGCGGCCGCCCCCGAAGTGATCCGGCGCATCGCGCAGATCCCCGGCGTTCTCTCGATCCGCGCCGTTCCGCACGTCGCGGCGGAGCCATGAGCGAGCCTGCCGAGCTCGAGCGCCTGCGCGCGCAGATCGACCGCATCAACGACTCCCTGCTGGAAACCCTGAACGAGCGGGCGCGGCTCGCGCGCGAGGTGGGCATGCTGAAGGTGGGGCAGGCCTATCGTCCGGAGCGCGAGGCCCAGGTGCTGCGCCGGGTGAAGGAGCGCAACGCCGGGCCCCTTTCCGACGAGGCGGTCGCGCTCCTCTTCCGCGAGATCATGTCGGCGTGCCTCGCCCTGGAGCGCCCGATCACCGTCGCCTACCTCGGCCCCAGGGGCACGTTCAGCGAGCGTGCGGCCCTCAAGCACTTCGGGCTCGCCGCCGAAGCGATGCCCGCCGCATCCATCGACGAGGTATTCCGTGCGGTCGAATCGGGCACCGCGGATTTCGCCGTGGTGCCCGTCGAGAATTCGACCGAGGGAGCCGTCGGCCGCTCGCTGGACCTAATGCCGCAGACGCCCATGAAGGTTTGCGGAGAGGTCGTGGTGCGCATCCACCATCACCTGATGGCGAAGCTCCCCCCGAAGGATTTCGCCGACATCCGCCGCGTGTTCTCCCACGGCCAGTCGCTCGCGCAGTGCCACGAGTGGCTCAATTCCAACCTCCCGCACGTCGAGCGCGTCGCGGTGTCGAGCAATGCCGAGGCGGCGCGCCGCGCTTCGGAAGAAGCCGGCTCGGCAGCGGTCGCGGGCGAGATGGCTGCGGAGCATTACGGCCTCGCGATCCTCGCGTCCAACATCGAGGACGAGCCCAACAACACCACGCGTTTCCTGATCCTCGGCGATTACGAGCCCAGGCCCTCGGGGCACGACAAGACGTCCCTGGTCCTGTCCGCGCGCAACCGCGCCGGCGCCGTGTACGAGATGCTCACCCCCTTCGCGACGCGCGGCGTGTCGATGACCAAGTTCGAGTCGCGCCCGTCGCGGGTGGCGTTGTGGGAGTACCTGTTCTTCGTCGACATCGAGGGCCATCGCGAGGACGCGAACGTCGCCGCCGCCCTCGAGGAAGTGATGAAGATCGCCGGATACCTCAAGGTGCTGGGCTCATACCCCATCGCCGTCCTCTAAATGAACCTCAATCAGCTGGCGCCCGCCAACGTGCGGGAAATCGCCCCCTATGTATCGGGCAAGCCGATCGGCGAGACCGCGCGCGAGCTCGGCCTGGCGGAGGCCGACATCCTCAAGATGGCGTCCAACGAGAACCCGCTGGGCGCCTCGCCCAGGGCGATCGAGGCGATCCGCGAGGCGCTCGACGTGCTGCACTACTATCCCGACGGCAGCGGCTTCGAGCTGAAGGCGATCCTCGCGCGGAAGCTTGCCGTGGAGCCCGCCAACATCGTCCTCGGCAACGGCTCCAACGACGTCCTCGAGCTGGTGGCGCGCGCGTTCCTCACCCGCGCCGACTCCGCGGTGTACTCGCAGCACGCCTTCATGGTGTACGCGCTCGCCGTGCAGGCGATCGGCGCGAAGCACATCGAGGTCCCCGCGAAGAGCTACGGCAACGACCTCGCCGCGCTCACCGCAGCCGTGCGCACCGACACGAAGATCGTATTCATCGCCAACCCCAACAATCCCACCGGCACCTTCAACCCGTGGGAAGAGGTGCGGGCCTTCGTCGCGCGGATCCCGAAAGAGGTCCTCGTCGTCCTCGACGAAGCCTACGGCGAGTACCTGCCCGACGCTTTGAAGTCGCCCACGCCGGGATGGATCGCCGAGCACCCCAACCTCGTCATCTCGCGCACGCTCTCGAAGGCGTTCGGCCTCGCGGGCCTGCGCGTGGGCTACGGAGTCGCGCATCCGGAAGTGGCGGAGGTCATGAATCGCGTGCGCCAGCCCTTCAATGTGAACCATCTCGCCATGGTGGCCGCGTGCGCGGCGCTGGACGACGCCGAGTTCATCGAGAGGAGCCGCGCCGTCAATGCCGCGGGCCTCGCGCAGCTTGCTGCGGGCTTCGAGCGCCTCGGCCTCGAATACATCCCTTCTTTCGGCAACTTCATCACGGTGCGCGTGGGCAACGCGGCGCGCGCCTACCAGTCGATGCTCGAGGAAGGGGTGATCGTCCGGCCGATCGCGGGCTACGGGATGCCCGAGCACCTGCGCGTGACCGTCGGCAAGCCCGAGCAGAACGAGCGCTTCCTCGCCGCCCTCGGGCGCGCGGTGGCGAAGGCGTGAGGCCATGCGGCGGCTGAAGACTCTCGCCGTCGTTGGCGTGGGCCTCATCGGCGGCTCGCTCGCGATGGCGCTGCGCAAGGCCGGCGCCGTCGGCACCATCGTCGGCTACGACCGCGACCGCGCGGCGCTGCAGCGCGCCGCGGAGCTGGGCGTGATCGATACCAGCGCGGAATCGGTCTCGGAAGCCGCGAAGGACGCGGAGCTCGTGATCGTCGCGGTGCCGGTGCGCGCGATCGGATCGGTGCTCCACGACGTCGCGCTGTCCATCGATCCGGGCGCCGTCGTGACCGACGTCGGCAGCACCAAGGGCGAGGTGGTGCGCACCGCGAGAGCGGAGTTGCGCGAGCGCTTCGCGCGCTTCGTGCCGGGGCACCCCATCGCCGGGCGCGAGACGAGCGGGGTCGATGCCGCTACCGCCGATCTCTTCCGCGGCGCGCGCGTGGTCCTCGCGCCCGGCGCCGAAGCGGCCGGCGACGCCGTGGACCTCGTGCGCGGCGCGTGGGAGGCCGCGGGCGCCCGGGTCGCGATCCTGGGCGCCGACGACCACGACCGCATCTTCGCCGCCGTGAGCCACCTGCCGCACCTCCTCTCCTTCGCGCTTGCCTCGGAGATCGCCGCGCGCGACAAC
>JBDTXQ010000120.1:0-7426 GCA_040006115.1 Usitatibacter sp. | reverse complement strand
GGGTGAGCTTCATCGCCGACGCCGCGCACCAGATACGCACGCGCCTCGCCATCCTCAAGACGCAGGTCGAGTACGGCATGCGCCTCGACGATCGCGCGGCCCAGCGCGACGTCCTCGCGGGCGCGCGCGAGATCATCGACGAGACCGCGCGGTTCTTCAGCCAGCTTCTCGTGCTCGCGCACGCCGAGGCGAAAGCCGTCCCGGGCCACGACGCTGAGCCGGTCGACCTCGCGGCGCTTGCGCATGCCACCGCGCACGAGTGGGTGGGCGAAGCGCGCCGCAAGCATATCAACCTCGGGTTCGAGGGGCGCGAGAGCGGCGTGATGGTGCGCGGCAACGCGCTGCTGCTGGGCGAGCTCGCCTCCAACCTGTTGGACAACGCCATCCGCTATTCCCACCCGGGCGGCAGCGTCACGGTGCGGATGAAGGAGGAGGGCTCGTGGGTCGTGCTCGAGATCGAGGATAACGGCCCGGGAATCGCGCAGGCGGAGCGCGCGAAAGTGTTCGAGCGCTTCTATCGCGCGCCCGGCGCCGACGGGGAAGGCAGCGGCCTCGGGCTCGCCATCGCCGGCGAGATCTGCCGCTCGCACCAGGCGGACATCGGGCTCGCCACGCCCGCGGGCGGAGACGGGTTGCTGGTGCGCGTGAGCTTCCGCGCCGCCCAGGCGGGCGCGCTTACTTCTGCTGGATCGCCTGGCGCCAGCGCCGGATGATCTCCTGGTGCTTCGCCTTGTCGAGGAAGACGAGCAGGCCCGAGCCCACGCCGATCGGGTGCGAGCTCGGTCCCAGCGTGCGGGCGAGCGTCGCCGCGGTGAATTCGCCGGTGACGTCGGGGCGGATGGAGAAGAACCGCGAGCGCTCCGCGAGCACCGTCTGGCCGCGGCGCGAGAGGACGAAGTCGAGCCACAGCCTGGCGGCGCTGGGGTGGCGCGCGTTCTTCGCGATCAGGATCACGCGCGAAAGCACGAGCGTGTAATCGCGCGGCAAGACCACGCCGAGCGACGGGTCGCGCTTCGCGCGTCCGAGGGCATACGAGCCCAGCAGGTTGTAGCCGATCAGGTCCTTCCCCGAGGCGATGCGCTCGATCATGGTCGCCGTGTTCGCCTCGAGCTCCACGTTGCGCGCGCCGAGCACGCTCACGAGGTTCCAGAGGCCGGGCATCGCGAGGCTGTCCTGGCTCAGGAAGAGAAAGCCCACCGCGGATTTCTCGATGTCGTAGGTGATGACGTTGCCCGAGTACTTCTCGGGCCTGGAGGTGAGCAGGCGCAGGAAATCGCTATGCGTCTGCGGAACCTCGTCGGGGGGGACGAGTTTCTTGTTGTAGACGAACACCGCGGGCTCGAACGTGGTCCCGTAAGCCTCGTCGTGCCACACCGCCCACTCGGGGAGGAAGCGCGCCTCCGGGGACCGGTACGCCTCCGCGAAGTGGTCGTTGGCGAGCTTGATCTGCAGGTCCATGGCGGAGCTCCACGTGACGTCCGCGGAATGGCCGTCGCGCTCGGTCTCCTGGATGAAGCGCCCGTAGACCTCGGGGCTGTTCATCTCGTTGTACTGCACCTCGATGCCGGGATAGAGCGCCTCGAAATCGGCGATGAGGGGCCGGGCCTCGGCGAAGTCCATGGTCGAATAGATGACGACGCGGCCTTCGCGTTGCGCGGAGGTGATGAGCTTGCGGTATCCCGAGGGGTAATCCTGCGGGATCTGCGCGAGACAAGCCATGGCGCAGAGCGCGAGGAAGGGCGCCGCGGCGAGCGCGCGGAAGCCGGTCTTCTTCATTCGTGCAAGCCCATCGCGACATTATAGGGAGGCACCAGCCCGCTCCCGCCGGATCTTAGGGAAATGGGAGGCCCCCTACCGGGGATTCCCGGATAGTGGGGCCGCCCCGAGGCGAGGAGACTTCATTTCGAGCCGGGCCCATCCGGCAACAAGGGGATCGGACAATGATGGCGAATTCGCTGAGAGTGCCTGCAATTCTTCTCACCGCCGCCATGGCGGCCGGATGCAGCATCCATCCCTCGCCCGATGGGCGGATACTCGCCGCCGACGATGCGATTGCGCGCGCGGCGCGCACATCCACCACGATCGGCGAGCCCGTCGAGCTCGCCCGCGCGAGGGAGAAGATCGCGCTGGCGCGCCTCATGGCACGGACCGACGACCGCAAGCCCGCAAGCTGGCTCGCCGAGCAGGCGAAGGTGGACGCGGAGCTTGCCGAGGCGAAGATGTTCACGGCGCGGGCACGACTCGCCGCCGCCACCGCGAGGCGCGAATTCGCCAGTTCCCTGCAGCCCCGCGTCGCCGTCAATTCAGCCGCGCGATGAGCGCGCTCACGCAAAGCCTGGCCCCCTGCGTCCTTGGGCTCGCCCTGTCGGCTTGCGCCTTCATCCCGGCGACCTATCCGCGGCTCCTCGAAGCGCGCGATTCCTACGACGCCCTGGTCCGCGATCCGGAAATCACGCGCCTTGCGCCCCGCGAGTGCGCGGTCGCCAAGCAGGCGCTCGCCGACGCCGAGACGGCCCGCAACACGCTGGACGATTCCGCCGTGGTCGATCATTTGTCGTACGTGGCGAAGCAGCGTGGCGCGATCGCGCGCGAGGCCGCGAATGCGGCGAAGGTTTCGCTCTAAGGGAGGCGCGGTCGCGCGAGCGCAAGTTCGAAACGGCGCGTGCGGTTATAGTCTTGCAGGCTGCGGCGGCGCGGCCACGAGTCGTTGCGAGGGGATATGTACCGGCGGACCTGCGATCCGATGGGCAGCAAATGAGGTTCCGCGCCGCGCTCGGCACAGCCCTTGCGGGCCTCGCGCTCGGGGCGGCGGCGGCGGGCCTTTCGCCCACCGAGCAGCGCATCGTCGAGGCGGTGAAGGCGAACAATCCCGCGGCGCTGCGGTTCCTCGAGCGCGCGGTCAACGTGAACAGCGGCACGATGAATCACGAGGGCGTGCGCGAGGTGGGCCGCATGTTCCGCGCGGAATTCGACGCGCTCGGCTTCACGACGCGCTGGACGCAGATGCCTCCCGCGATGCGTCGCGCCGGCCACCTGGTCGCCACGCGCGAGGGCACGCACGGCAAGCGGCTCCTCCTCATCGGCCACCTCGACACAGTCTTCGAGAAGGACAGTCCCGTGCAGCTCTGGGATCGCAAGGACGGCGTCGTGCGCGGCCAGGGCGTGGCGGACATGAAGGGTGGCGACGTGATCGTGGTGGAGGCACTGCGCGCGTTGAATGGCGTTGGCGCCCTCGACGGCACGACCATCACGGTCGTCTTCAGCGGCGACGAGGAGCGCGCCGGCGATCCCGTCGAGATCGCACGCGCCGACCTGATCGACGCCGCGAAGAGAAGCGATGCGGCCCTCGCCTTCGAAGGCACCATCCGCGACAGGAACGGCCGCGACACCGCCACCATCGCGCGCCGGGCCTCGTCGTCCTGGACGCTGAAGACCACCGGCACGCAGGGCCATTCCGCGCGGGTGTTCTCGCCGGGGTTGGGCTACGGCGCGATCTACGAGGGCGCCCGGATCCTCAACGCGTTCCGCGAGCAGTTGATCGAGCCTGACCTCACGTTCAATCCCGGCGTGGTCCTCGGAGGCACCGAGGCGAAGCTCGACGGGGAAATTGCGCGCGGCACCGCGTTCGGAAAGAACAACGTCATCTCCAGCACGTTCCTCGCCAAGGGAGACTTGCGCTACCTTAGCGCCGAGGTTCGCGATCGCACCTGGGCGAAAATGCGCGCGATCGTGGCGTCGAGCCTGCCCGGCACCAGGGCCGAGATCTCCTTCCTCGAGCACTACCCGCCGATGGCACCGACCGAGGGCAACCGCGCCCTCCTCGCGCTGCACTCGGGGGCGAGCGAGGACGCGGGGCTGGGACCTGTCGGATCGCTGCCTCCGGGATTGCGTGCCGCGGGCGACGTGCAGTTCGTGGCGCCCTACGTGGACAGCCTCGACGGAATCGGCGCCACGGGAAGCGGCTCGCACTCGCCCGACGAGGAGCTCGAGATCGCTTCCGTCGAGCGGGCCACGATCCGCGCCGCGATCCTCATCTATCGCCTCACGCGCTAAAGGCGCGGCCATCGCGAACGGGGCGGCCCGAGCGCTGTCGAAGGGTCAGTACGAGCCCGACCCAACGCCGCCCAGGAGGCCCCGATGAGAATCATGTCCGTCACAGTGGGTTTGTTCATGTTCGCGGCCGCCGGTACGGCGCTCGCGCAAGGCTACGGCCGCAACGACGGCTACCGCGCTGGCGACCTAGAGCGCGAATGCTGGAATTCGGGCGCTAGGCATTACGAGAGGGTTCGGCCCGGCGAGCGGCAGGACGACCTCGACATGAACCGTTGCCGCTATATCGGCGAAGTCGCGCGCGATTCGGGGTGGGCCTCCGGCGGCCAGGAGTGCTGGAATCCGCGCGCGCGCCACTACGAGGGCGTGCGGCGCGGCGAGAACCAGAACGACTTGGACTATTCCCGATGCCGCAACGTGAACACCGTCTCGCGCGATGACGGGTGGAACAAGGGCCGCCAGGAATGCTGGAATCCGGGCGCGCGCCACTTCGAGGGGGTTCGCTCCGGCGAGCGCCAGGACGACCTCGATTTCTCGCGCTGCCGGTACGTGGGCGAAACTCTGCGCGACGAGCGCTGGAGCACGGGCGGGCAGGAATGCTGGAATCCCCGCGCGCGCCACTTCGAGGAGGTGCGCTCCGGCGAACGCCAGGACGACCTCGATTTCTCGCGTTGCCGCTCCCGCTAGCCGCATAGATCCTCCACCGAACGGCGCCCGTGCGGCGCCGTTTTTTTTGCCGCAGCGATTTGGCGCTACGATAGGCAAGATCCCCACGTCGAGACTCCCATGTACGAAGACCTTTCCCTCTACATCAACGGCCAGTTCCTGAAGGGCGGCGGGCGCCGCGAGCAGGACGTCATCAACCCCGCCACCGACGAGGTCGTGGGCAGGCTTCCCCATGCCACCCGCGAAGACCTGGACCTCGCGCTCGCGAGCGCGCAGAAGGCCTTCGAGTCGTGGCGCAAGTCTTCGCCGATGGAGCGCAGCCGCATCCTGCGCAAGGTGGCCGAGCTCGCCCGCGCGCGCGCCAATGAAATCGGCCGCAACATCACCTTGGACCAGGGCAAGCCCCTCGCCGAAGCCGTGGGCGAGGTGACGGCGTGCGCGGAGCACGCCGAGTGGGCCGCGGAGGAATGCCGCCGCATCTACGGCCGCGTGATCCAGCCGCGCAGCGAGGGCGTGCGGCAGTTCGTGCTGAAAGAGCCGATCGGCGTGTGCGCTGCGTTTTCGCCATGGAATTTCCCGTTCAACCAGGCGATCCGCAAGATCGTCGCGGCGCTCGGCGCGGGCTGCACGCTCATCATCAAGGGGCCGGAGGATTCGCCCAGCGCCGTGGTCGCGCTCGCGCGGCTTTTCCACGATGCGGGATTGCCGGCCGGTTGCGTGAACCTCGTATGGGGAGTGCCGAGCGAAGTCTCGACCTATCTCATCCATTCGCCGATCGTGCGCAAGATCTCGTTCACCGGCTCGGTGCCGGTGGGCAAGCAACTCGCCGCGATGGCGGGCGCGCTGATGAAGCCGTGCACGATGGAGCTGGGCGGCCATTCGCCGGTGATCGTGATGGAGGACGCCGACGTGGAGGGCGCGGCGGACATGCTCGCCGCCGCGAAATTCCGCAACGCCGGGCAGGTGTGCGTGTCGCCGACGCGCTTTTACGTGCAGGAAAAGGCGTACGACAAGTTCGTCGCGCGCTTCCTCGACAAGGTCGGCAAGCTCAAGGTGGGTCCGGGCCTCGAGGCGGAGACGCGCATGGGCCCGCTCGCGCACAGCCGCCGCGTGCCCGCCATCGCCGGCTTCGTCGAGGACGCCAATGCGCGCGGCGCCACCATCCTCGCGGGCGGCAACAGGATGGGCGATCGCGGCAGCTTCTTCGAGCCCACCGTGGTCGCCGACGCGCCCGACGATTCCAAGCTCATGACCCAGGAGCCCTTCGGCCCGATCCTCGGCATGAAGCGCTTCAAGACCCTCGACGAGGCGATCGAGCGCGCGAATTCGCTCCCGTTCGGCCTCGCCGCCTATGCGTTCACGACGTCCACAAAGAGCGCGACGAAGCTGGGCGATTCCCTCGAGTCGGGAATGGTCACGATCAACCACATGGGGCTCGCGCTTTCCGAGACGCCGTTCGGCGGCGTGAAGGAAAGCGGCTACGGCAGCGAGGGTGGCGCGGAGACTTTCGACGGCTACCTCGTGACCAAGTTCGTGACGCAGAAGAACTGAAGCGCGTGTGATAGGCATTCCAATTCCAGCGAAAGGAGAAGTGCCATGCCTAAATTCGTGATCGAACGCGAACTCCCCGGTGCGGGGAAACTCGGCGCCGAGCAGCTCCAGGGCATCTCCGCGAAATCGTGCAGCGTGCTGCAGACGCTGGGGCCCCAGATCCAGTGGGTCCATAGCTACGTGACCGATGACAAGATCTATTGCGTCTACATCGCGCCGAACGAGGCGATGGTGCGCGAGCACGCGAAGCAGGGCGGCTTTCCCGCCAACAAGGTGTCGGAGGTTCGCGGGGTGATCGACCCCACCACCGCGGAGACGGCCTAGTGCGGGGCAGCGCGTAGCCGGGCGGGACGTTCCATGAGGTCGCGTCGGCTTGCCGTTTTCCTTCTCGCATTGGCCGCCGGGGCGGCGCACGCCGCGCCCGCCATCGGCGGCTGCCCGGTTTTCCCGGCGAACAACTACTGGAACACCCGCATCGACACGCTGCCGGTGCACGCGAGCTCCGCGGCGTGGGTGAGCTCGATCGGCGCGGCCACGAAGCTCCATCCCGATTGGGGCAACGTGCTTGCCGACAACTATGGAATTCCATTCGTGACGGTGATCGGCAGCCAGGCGAAGGTGCCGATCGCGTTCGACGCCAACGGATATCCCGACGAGAGCGACGCGGGTCCGTTCCCGATTCCACCGAGCGCGCCCATCGAGGGCGGGAGCGCCAGCGATGGCGACCGGCATGTCATCGTGGTGGAGACCACAAACTGCATCCTCTACGAGCTCTACTACGCGTTCCCTGTGAGCAGCGGCGAGAGCTGGCGAGTCTACTCGTCGGCGAAGTACGACCTGCGCTCGAATGCGCTGCGCCCCGAGCAGTGGACCTCGGCCGACGCGGCGGGGCTCGCAATCTTCCCCGGTCTCGTGCGGTGGGACGAGGTGGCCGCGGGCGAGAGTGCGCACGCCATCCGCTTCACAGCGAGCCGCATCTGGGGGCGCAACGGCAGCGCGCCGTACTACTTGTGGCCCGCGCGGCATGGGTCGGGAAGCAGCACCGATGCCACGCGCCCACCGATGGGCGCGCGCTTCCGCTTGAAGCCGGGCTTCGACATCTCCGGATTCGACGCGCGCACGCAAGTGATGCTGCGCGCCTTCAAGAAGTACGGCCTGG
>JBDTXQ010000119.1:0-7436 GCA_040006115.1 Usitatibacter sp. | reverse complement strand
TCAAGATGAACCACATCCCGTTCAAGGGCGGCGCGGAAGCGCAGACGCAGATCATGGGCGGCGCGTTTCCGGTCATGTCCGATACCGTCCCCGGCGTGCTCGCGCAGGTGAAGGCGGGCAAGCTGCGCGCGCTCGGCGTGGCGATCCCGCGGCGCTCGCCCTATCTTCCCGACGTCCCCACCATTGCCGAGCAGGGCTTCCCGGGCTTCGAGAGCGTGGGATGGATCGGGCTGTGCGCGCCGGCGAAGACGCCCGCCGCGATCCTCGACAAGCTGAACTCCGAGGTGAAGAGGATGCTCGCCTCGCCCGAGGCCAGAACGAAGATCGACCAACTCGCGTTCACGCCGGTGGGCGACTCGCGCGAGCAATTCGCGGCGTGGATCAAGGCCGAGATCGCGAAGTGGTCGAAGGTCGCGAAGGACAGCGGGGCGCGGGCCGAGTGACGCATCCGCGAGAAAACGGATGTCAGAGACGAATCCTCCTGCCGTGATGATTCGTCGCTGACGCCCTCATGTACGACCTCATCGTCGTCGGATTGGGCGCGGTCGGCGCGGCGACCGCGTACCAGGCTGCGAAGCGCGGCGCGAAAGTCCTCGGCATCGACCAGTACTCTCCGCCGCACGCGATGGGATCGTCCCACGGCGACACGCGCATCACGCGCGTGGCGATCGGGGAGGGCGAGCACTACGTGCCCCTGGTGCGCCGCTCGCACCAGATCTGGCGCGACATCGAGGCAGCGACCGGCGAAGAGCTGCTCGTGGTCACCGGCGGCCTCATCATCTCGGGCCCGGCGCGGCTTGCCACGACCCACGTTCCCGACTTCTTCGATCGCACGCTCGCCGCGGCGCGGCGCTTCTCGGTGGAGCACGAGATGCTCGGCGCCGCGGACCTGCGGCCAGAGGCCTGCGTTGCCGCGCAGCTCGCGCTCGCCGCGCGCCATGGCGCGAGCCTTGCGTGCAACGAGCGCGTGCTCGACCTCGCGGAGGAGGGCGGCGTGGTCCGGGTGCGCACCGCGGCTTCGGAGTACCGCGGGCGCGAGCTCGTGATCGCGGCGGGCGCGTGGCTGCCGGAGTTCCTCGGGCCGGAAGCCGCGCCGCTCTTCACCGTGACGCGCCAGGTGCTCTACTGGTTCGAGGTCGAGGCCCCCATCGAGGAATACGAGGCGCCTGCCTTTCCCATCTGGATCTGGGAGCTGCAGGATCGGCGTCACGTGATCTACGGTTTCCCCGCGATCGACGGCGCCGGCGGCGGCGTGAAGATCGCCACCGAGCAATACGAGCGCGCGACCACGCTGGCCAGCGTGGATCGGGAGGTCGGCGACGCGGAAAAGCGCGCGATGTACCAGGAGCTCGTGCTGCCATACCTGCCCTGGGTAGGCCCGCGCTGCATCAAGGCAGAGTCGTGCCTCTACACCGCGACGCCCGACTTCCAGTTCGTGATCGACCACCACCCACGGCTCGCCCATGTGACCATCGCCTCGCCGTGCTCGGGCCATGGCTTCAAGCATTCCGCGGCCGTGGGCGAGGCGCTCGCCGAGCTCGCCCTCGAAGGCGAGAGCGGCCTCGACCTCGCCCCCTTCGGGCTGGCAAGATTTAGGAACGTTTAAGGGCGGCTTAAGGACGCGTGGCAGCGCCCGGGCGGAGAGTTCGTCTCGCAGTATCGACGAACCCAACCCCAGGAGAGCGCCATGAACAAGTCCCGTGCCACCGCCGGAATCGCCGTCGTCTTCCTCGCCGCCGCCCTCTCGCTGGGCGTGAGCCCGCCCTTCGGCGAGCCGGTCCCCTATGCGGGCGACCCCAGCTTGCCCGCCGCGAGCGATGTGTTCAAGCCGGGCGATACGAAAGTCGCCGCCCAAGGTAACGTGGAGGACATGACGTACTAGGAGGCTTGCCATTCCGTCCCTTCTCCGGGAGATTGCCGAGACGCGCCAGATCCGCGGCGAGCCGCGGCGGCGCTGGTTCAACTCGGAGGCGATGGACCTGTACGTTTGGTATGACAACGAGGGCGAGCCCCTCGGCTTCCAACTCTGCTACGGCAAGCCCGACGCGGAGCGGGCGCTCACATGGTTTCGCCCCGCGAGCTACAGCCACATGCGCGTCGACGGCGGCGGGCCCGACGACGGCCGCGGGCAGACGCCGATCCTCCTGGCCGACGGGCTCTTCGAGCCGCGGCCCGTGGGGGCCCAGTTCGCGCGCCTGGGCGCCGAGCTCCCGCCCGAGGTGCTCGCGCTGGTCGCAAATCGCCTCGCCGCCTTTCCCTGAGCGTCGCTTCACAACGTTTGAGCGATCCTTTAGATTCGCTAAAGGACGCGCCGGCCCCGCGGGCGGACAGTGTGCCCAGCTGTCCCAGACGACAAAATCCGAGGAGCCGACCATGAATGCGAAAGCCAACAAGCAACTCATCCAGAGCACCGCGGTAGCGATCGGCGCGTGGCTCATCGTGCTGGCCGCCGGAGCCGGCGAGCAAGTCGAAACGTCGGGCGCGGTGGTGTACATCCACTACCAGCTCGAGTAGGGACCTTCGGTTCCAAAGGGGCGATAGGGTAGGATTCCCGCAAAAGCGCGCCACAGCGCTTCCGCGCCGCAGCATTTCGCCTCCCACGGGGCCCTCGTTCTGGCACCTCCTGTGCCTGCCGTGGAAAAGAAACTTTCCAAAAACGAATGGGAGACTACCAATGCGCACGATCACCTTGTTGTCGGCAGCAGCGCTCACCCTCGGTATGGCGGGCTGCGCCCAGATGGAACGGATGTGGGGCGGCGGCGGCCCGCCGAGGAAGCATGTGGACAAGGAATGCCATAAGAACGATTGCGCGATCCAGGTCATGGTGGTTGCGTGCACCTCGACCGGCGTGAGCCTCAACTACCCGACGGTCGGCATCAACAAGCTGGAAAGGAACGTTCTCATCGTGTGGACCATCAACGATCCCAACTACGAGTTCACGCGCAACGGCATCGTGATCAACGGCGGGGGCGACATCTTCACCGGCGGCGGGGTTTCATCGAACAACAAGGTGTTCACCGTGAACGACGCGAACCCGGCATACGGGGAGTTCAAGTACACGGTCAACGTGAAGCCGAAGAACAGCTCGACAGCGTGTCCCGGGCATGACCCGACCATCATCAACGGCTACTAGACGGTTTCACCCTCCAGCCAGGCGCGCGCTTCCGACATCGCGTTCTCGTAGGTAAGCGCGCGTCCCGACGCCTTGGCGGCGTCGAAGGCGAGGGGCCCCAGGGCGTTGCGCGCCTTCTCGACCAGTGGCGCGAGGAACGCCTCGTCCGCCGGGTCGCGATGGAAGCCCGTGTTGTCGGTCTGGGACTCCGCGGCTCCGTAGAACCGCGCGGCGCGCTCCCAGTCCTCGCACAGCGCGCCCATGCCCGCGGAGACCTCCATCGCGGACAGGCCCACCCGTTGCGAGCCGACCTCGTCGGCGATGTCGGCCACCTCGAGCAGCATTTCGCGCGCGCGGTCTTCCGAGCGGCGCAGGATCGCGATCATGGCGAGGTTGAGCAGCCCGATGGCGCGGCTCTCGACGTCGCCAAGCTCGCGCGCGAGCGCCAGCACGCCTTCGTAGAGGAGCTCGGCCTTGTCGAGGTCGCCCTCGATCCGGTGCAGCTGCCCGATCGCGCATAGCGCCGCGGCGAGCTCGCGCTTCTCGCCCACCTCGCGCGCGAGAACGAGCGCCTCCTCGAGATGCGAGCGGGCAGTGGCGAGGTGCCCCTGCCCGAGGCACGCCATGCCGAGGGGCTGGAGGGCCTGGGCCACCCGGTGCTTGTCGCGAAGCTCGCGGGCGATCGCGAGGCTCTCCTCCAGGTAGCGTTGCGCGTCGCCGTAGCGACCCATGTAGAACGCGAATTGCCCGGCGATGAAGAGCGCGGTGCAGCGCGAGTCGGTGCGGCTCTGCGCGCCAGCGCGCCCGACGGCCTCGCAAACGAGGCGGTGGCCGAGCACGAGGAGCCCGCGGCTGAACCAGTACATCTTGGAGTCGTTCGCCAGCCGCAGCCCGGCGATGGCGCCGTCGGCGACGGTGTCGCACCACGCATGCGCGGACAGCAGGTTTTCGCGCTCGGCGTCGAGCTTGGCCATCCACACCGCGGGTGACGGTCCGACGAGGTGCGCGCGTGCCTCGGTGGCGAACGCCAGGTGGAACGCGAGGTGGCGATCGCGCGCCGCATCGGCCTCGCCCGCCGCGACGAGGAGCTCCTGCGCGTATTGCCTCACAGTCTCGAGCAGGCGATAACGCTCGCCCGATGCGTCGGCGAGCACCAGCGACTTCTCCACGAGCCCGCTCAGCACATCGACGACAGATTCCCTCTTCACGTCGCCGTCGGCGCCGACCGCTTCCGCCGCGTCGACGGTCCAGCCGCCGACGAACACCGCGAGGCGCCGCAGCAGCTCGCGCTCCGGGATCGAGAGCAGGTCGTAGCTCCAGTCGATCGACGCGCGCAAGGTCTGCTGGCGCGGCAGCGCCGTCGTGTCGCCGCTGGTGAGGAGCTGGAAGCAATTCTTCAGGCGCGCGGCGATCTGCTCCGCCGAAAGCGCGCGCACGCGCGCCGCGGCGAGCTCGATCGCGAGCGGGATTCCATCCAGGCGACGGCAAATGTCTGAGACCGCGGCCGCATTCGCCTCGGTGAGCCGGAACGACGGCTGCACCGCGACGGCGCGTTCCACGAACAGGCGCACCGCCTCGTCGCGGGCGAGCGCATCGGCCGCGACCGGATGGTGCACGTCGGGAACCGCGAGGGCGGGCAGCGGATAGTTGGCCTCGCCCGCGACGTGCAGCTGCTCGCGGCTCGATGCGAGGACCTTCACGCCGGTGCCGGCCTGCAGCAGTTGCTTGGCGAGGTCCGCGCACGCCTGCAGCAGGTGCTCGCAGTTGTCGAGGATCACCAGGAGCTGCCGGTCCTTCACGTGACGCAGCAGCGCCTCGATCACAGGCCGGCCCGCGTCCTCCTTCACGCCCAGCGCGGAGGCGAGCGCCTGCGGCACAAGGCGCTCGTCGGCGACCGGCGCGAGCTCGACCAGCCAGACGCCGCCTGAGTAGTCGGGAATGAGGTTGTAGGCGACCTGCAGCGACAGGCGCGACTTGCCGGTGCCGCCCGGGCCGGTCAGCGTGACCAGGCGCGAGGCGCGCAGCAACGCTTCCACCTCGACAATCTCGCGCTCTCGACCGACGAAGCTGTTCAGCTGCGCCGGCAGGTTGTGGTTGCGCGCGGCAACCGGGCAAGCGGGTGCCTCGCTCGACTCGATCTCGGGCGTGAAGCGGAAGCCGCGCCCGGGAATGGTGGCGACGCACTGCGCGCCCAGGAGCTTGCGCAGTGTCGAGATCTGCACGTGGAGGTTGTTCTCCTCCACGACGAGGCCTGGCCAGACCTTGTCGAAGAGCTCGTTCTTGGTGACCACGCGGTCGCGGTTGTCGATCAGTGCAAGGAGCACGTCGAAAGCGCGCGCCCCAACCGGCGCGGGCTTTCCCTTCACCAAAAGCTGCCGCTCGCTTGGCCGGATCTCCACCTGGCCGAAACGGTAAAAGTGCGCCAAGAGCCTCCCTTTGGGCGCGAAAAGGGCTGTGCGCGCCGATTGATGTTACTCGGGTTGGGGAATTTAGAACATTTAACGGCGGCTTAAAGACGCCTGGGCGCCGCGCGGCGGAAAGTCTGTTCCGCACCACCGCCCAAGCGAACGACCCACCCAAGGAGATCCACCATGTTCAAGCAATCGATGATCACCCTCGCCCAGATGGAGCTCACCGAAGGAAATACGTCGCCCGACGTGCCGGTGCCGCCGGCGTGCAGCCGCGAGCTGATCGCGACCGCCGCCGCCGCGGCCGAAGAGTCGAAGTAGTGCACGGGAAGGCGCGCCCCCCTGGGACTCGCGGCCGCGCCATCGCCCGCGCAATCAACGAAATGGAGACGATCATGCAACCGCGTCACGAAGCGAATCGTTACGTCCCCCGCAAGGACCGCATCGGCCTGGGCGCCGTCGTGCTCGCCATCGTGGTGAGCCTGGCGGGTGCGTGCGTGGTGATCGTCGAATCCACCTCCGCGCCGGCGGCTCGCGACCGACTCACCATCGCGACCGCCGAATGACCTGACTTCTACCGGGAGAATCCAATGCTTGACGATATCCGCAACCACGACGCGAAGCCCACCGAAGAGGAGCGCGAGTGGATCGATTCGAGCCCGTTCGCCGCCGCCACCCGCATCGCCGTCTTCGTCGTGCTTGCCGTGGCGATGGGCGGCTACGTAAGCCTCTACCTCGAGCCTCCGCACACGGTGGCGCGGGCGGACAAGTGATGAAGCTCACCGCGGTGTACGAGAAGGTCCCCGGGGGCTTCGTCGCCTTCGTGGAGGAGTGGTGTGGCACGACCGCGCAGGGCGCCACCCTCGACGAGGCGCGCGAGAACCTGCGCGACGCCTTCGACCTCACGATCAACGCGAACCGCCTCATGGCGCAATGGCGCATCCGCGGCAAGGAGGTGCTGCGCGAGCCGTTCTAGGTGAACTTCCCGGTCCCTCGAGGGGTCTGGAGAGGCCATGAGAACAATCACGCTACTCGCCGCGGGCCTCGTGCTCGCCGCCGCCGCCCGGGCTGAGGAGCCCGCGCCGTTCCGCTTCCCGTCCTGGGCGGCCCTCCAGCTGGGCGCGCCGATCTCGCAGGTGAAGGGCGAGGACGCCGAGCGTGCGATCGATGCCAACAAGAGCTACGCCATCCCGGCGCTCGAGATCGTTGGCTTCGACACGCTGCTGAACCTCTACAACCGGCACCATTACCCGTGCTGCGACTACCAGAGCAACCTGCACACGATCCGCGACAACCTGCGCAGTCGCTGGGACGTGGATCGCGACCCGTTCACGGTGAACCAGCTCGCGCACCCTTACCAGGGCTCGATGTACCACGGCTTCGCCCGCGCCTCGGGGCTCACCTACTGGGAGGCGCTCGCCTATACGTTCGCGGGCAGCGCCTTCTGGGAAATCGCCGGCGAGTCGACGCCGCCGTCGCGCAACGACCAGATCAATACCGGCATCGGCGGCACTTTCCTCGGCGAGGCGCTCTTCCGCATTTCCAACCTCGTGCTCGAGCGCGAGGGCCGGATGTCGCCCTTCTGGCGCGAGATCGCGGCGACGGCGATCTCGCCTCCCACCGGCTTCAACCGCATGGCTTTCGGCGACCGCTTCAGGACCGTCTTCCCGAGCAACGACCCGGTGTACTTCAGCCGCCTGCAGCTCGGCTTCAGCGGCACGGCGCACAACGACAAGGGCTTCTCCACGACGCGCCTCGCGCGCGGCGAGGCGCTCGCCGATTTCCTCATCGACTACGGGCTTCCCGGGAAAAAGGGCTACTCGTACACGCGGCCCTTCGACTACTTCAGCCTGCAGGCGACCGCTTCCACCGCGAACGGCTTCGAGAACGTGATGACGCGCGGCCTGCTCAAGGGC
>JBDTXQ010000118.1:0-7548 GCA_040006115.1 Usitatibacter sp. | reverse complement strand
TCCTCGGCGAGCCTCGAGTACGCCAAGCTGAAGACTGAGAGGGCGGCGCAGCTCGCGCGCACCATCAAGGAGACTGTCGCCACCAACAGCAACGTGTATGCCGGCGGCGGGCGCATCTACGTCGACATCGGCAAGCCGAAGACGCGCAAGCGCTCGTCGTTCGAGATCGCCGCGGAGCTTCGCAAGAAGGTCTCGCAGCTGGTGGGCGCCGAGTACGTGGTGCTCGACGACCTCAACATGGGCGCGAGGAAGCCGGTGCAGATCCAGTTCTCGGGACCCGACTCGCGCCGCCTCCTGGCGATCACCGGCGACTTCATGGAGAAGGTGAAGAAGATCCCCGGCGCGGTGGATGTGGGCCTCTCGGAGCAGGACCCCAAGGACGAGCTCAAGGTCGAGCTTGACCGCGGCCTCGCCAACAACCTCGGCATCTCGGTGGGCGACGCCGCGCAGGCGCTGCGCGTGGCGTTCGCGGGCGTCGAGGTCGGCGACTGGGTCGATCCCACCGGCGAGACGCGCGACGTGTCCGTGCGCCTGCATCCGGACGACCGCATCGACGCCTCGAACATCGAGCGCCTGCCGATCGCGGTCTCCGGCACCAGCATCATGGTGCCGCTCGACCAGATCGCCACCATCAGCATGGGCAAGGGCCCGGCGCAGATCCAGCACCTGGACGGCAAGCGCACCATCTCGGTCTCGGCGAACACTTACCAGCGCGCCTCCGGCGAGGTCACGGCCGACGCAATGAAGATCGCGAAGCAGATCGATTTCCCGCCGGGATACGGCATCACCCTCGGCGGCGCCTCGCGCGACCAGCAGGAAGTCTTCTCCGAGATGGGGATCGCGCTGGCGATGGGCATCGCGCTCATGTACCTCGTGCTGGTGATGCAGTTCAGCTCGTTCACGGCGCCGATCCCGGTGATGCTCTCGCTGCCGCTGTCGCTCATCGGCGTGGTGCTGGCGCTGAAGATCACCAACGGTTCGCTCAACCTGATGAGCTTCATCGGCATCATCATGCTCGCGGGCCTGGTGGCGAAGAACGCGATCCTGCTGCTCGACTGCGCGCGCAAGGAAGAAGCGCAGGGTGTCCCGCGCGAGGATGCGCTGATGCATGCGGGCCGCGTGCGCCTGCGTCCCATCCTGATGACGACCTTCGCGCTGATCGCCGGCATGATGCCGGTCGCGATCGGGGTGGGGGAGGGCGCCGAGTTCTACAGGCCGATGGCGGTGGCGATCATCGGCGGCACGATCACCTCGACGTTGCTGACCCTCCTGATGGTGCCGACGTTCTACGACTCCATCGAGATCTCGCGCGACCGTGCCTTCGCGAAATTCCACCGCCGCACCGCGCGCATGAACCCGTTCTTCGCGTTCGTGGCCACCTTCGTCGAGGCGCTCCTCACGCTCGTGCTGTTGCGCTTCGCCTACCGCGGCGTGAAGAAGCTTTACACGCTCGCGATGCGGCGCGGCGGCCCCGGCGCGGCCGTGGAGGAGGCGCCCGCCGTTCCATCAGGCGATTGAGAGCCCTGGCGTGGTTTGAACCGCCGGGAAAAGCTCAAGGGGCCAGCGCCATCGCCTTGCGATACGCCGGCCTCGCCTCGATGCGCCGCAGGTACCCCGCGATGTTGGCGTAGGGCGCGATGTCGTAGTCGAGGAATTTGCGCATGGTGGTGAACGGAAACACCATCATCACGTCGGCGGCGGTGAATGCCTCGCCCGCGAAATGATCCCGGCCGGCGAGCTCGGCGTCGACGTAAGCGAGCATCTCCTTCATGCGCTCGAGAATGCGCGCGCTCGCGCGGCTCTCTTTCGCCTCCGGCACGCGCGAGAGCACCAGCGCGATCAGCATGAGCGACATGAGGCTGCCCTCGGCGAAGTGCATCCAGTGCGCGTAGCGCGGGAATTCCGGCGCCTCGGGAGGCACCTGGAGACGGCCCGCGCCGTAGCGCCGAACGATGTACTCGACGATCGCGCCTGATTCCGCGAGCACCGTGTCGCCGTCTCGGATGACAGGCGCCTTTCCCAGCGCGTGCAGCGCCTTCATCGGCGGCGGCGCCGCGCCGTTCGCCTCGCGCTCGAACGACTGGAGCTCGTATTCGAGCCCCAGCTCCTCCATCAGCCAGACGATCCGTTCCGAGCGCGAGCGGGAGAGGTGATAGATGGTGATCAGTTCAGCTCCCGCTGCCGCGCGGGTTGCGCTTCATCACCTTCTCGATGCCGTCGGTCGGCATCATCATCGAGCAGACGCGGATTGTGGTCACCTTCATCTCCTCTCAGTCGTTGTGGCCTTCTCGAGCTGCGCCCCGCGAGGTCGGGTCACCTGCGCCTCATGGATTTCGCCCGAAAGGCGGATGTTACGATGAAAGTGCGATGTCTTCGATCCCGGTGCTGATCGTCGGAGCGGGTCCCACGGGGCTCGTGCTCGCGCTGAGGCTCGCGCACCACGAGGTCGCGTTGCGCATCGTCGACAAGGCGAGCGGCCCCGGCCAGGCTTCGCGCGCCATGGTCGTGCAGGCGCGCACGCTCGAGCTCTACGACCAGATCGGCATCGCCGACGAGGCGGTGGCCGAGGGCATCGTCGTCGACACCGGGCGCGTTCGCGAAGGCGGGCGCGAGATCGCGACCCTCGCTTTCCGCGAGCTCGGCGCGGGCTTGAGCCCCTACCCGTTTCCGCTCTGCTACGCGCAGGACGACCACGAGCGCTTCCTGGTCGGCAAGCTCGCTGCGTTGGGCTGCAACGTCGAATGGAACACCGAGCTCGTGGGATTCGCGCAGGACGGGGGCAAGGTGCGGGCGATGCTGCGCTCCGCCGCCGGCGACGAGACCTGCGTGGCCGAATACCTCGCGGGCTGCGACGGCGCGCGCAGCCGCACGCGCGAGGCGCTCGGGCTCGAGTTCCCGGGCGGCACGTATGAGCATTCGTTCTACGTGGCCGACGTGAAGCTCGCCGGCGAGCATCGCAACGACCTCGTCGCCAACATGGGGGAGGGCGGGATCAATCTCAGCTTGCCGGTGCGACGCAACGGGACTACGCGCCTCATCGGGATGGTGCCCGACGCGATGCGCGGGCGCGACGACGTGACGTTCGCCGAAATCGAGCCGCACGTGAGGAAGTTCATCGGCGTCGAGGTCGAGCACGTGAATTGGTTCTCGACCTACCGCGTGCATCATCGCGTCGCGTCACGCTTCCGCGTGGGGCGCGCATTCCTCGCGGGCGACGCCGGCCACATCCACAGCCCCGCCGGCGGCCAGGGCATGAACACGGGAATCGGCGATGCGGTGAACCTCTCGTGGAAGCTCGCGGAAGCGCTGCAGGGTCGCGCCGGCGAAGCGATCCTCGACACCTACGAGAGCGAGCGGCTGGCTTTCGCGCGCAAGCTCGTGGCGAGCACCGACAAGGTCTTCTCCGCGATGGTGGACCAGGGCCTCGCCGCGCGGTTGATGCGCTCGTACATGATCCCGCACCTGGCAGGGCGGCTCACGCGGATCCCGGCGGTGCGCACGACGCTCTTCCGCACGATCTCGCAGATCCGCATCCACTACCGGAAAAGCGCGCTGAGCGAAGGCATCGCGGGCGAAGTGCACGGCGGGGACCGCTTGCCATGGGTAGCGGCCGGGGAGGGCAACTTCAAGTCGCTGCGCGGCTTGCAGTGGCGGCTGCACGTGTACGGCGCCGCAACGCCGGCGTTGATCACCGCCGCGGCGGCCCGCTGCCTCACGCTGGACGCGTACGAATGGAGCGATGCCGCGGGGGAGGCGGGGCTGGAGCGCGACGCCGCATATCTCGTGCGTCCCGACGGGCACGTCGCATGGGCCTCGCCCCGCCAGGACGGCGCGGCGCTCGATGTCTTCCTCCGGAAGTTCGCCCTCTCGTTCCGGCCGGCGGGGTCGCTTTAGCGCATACTCGCAGTGGAGGCAGGTGCCATGTCCGAACCGCAAGAGATCCTCGATTCCACCGACGTCGCCAAGCGTGTCGCGCGGCCGGCGAATCATGCCGCCGAGAACCGCGCCCTGCGCATGCTGGCGGCCGAGCTGGAAAAGCCCGACGGCGACGTGCTCGGCAAGCTTTGCGACGCGGCGATCGAGCTGTGCGGCGCGCATTCGGCAGGCATCAGCATCATCGAGAGCGACGGCGTCGAGACGGTCTTTCGCTGGCACGCCGTTTCCGGGCAATGGTCGAAGTACTGCGGCGGCAAAATGCCCCGCAACGCCAGCCCCTGCGGAACGGTGGTCGACCGCAATGAGGCCTTGTTGATGTGCCGACCCGCCCGCCTATATCCCATCGTGAGCGAGGTCGAGCCCGAGCCGGTGGAGGGGCTTCTCGCGCCGTTCCACATGCTGGGCGAGCCGGTGGGAACCGTCTGGGTGGTCTCGCACGACGAGTCGCGCAAGTTCGATTCCGAGGACGTGCGCGTGATGGAGAGCCTCGCCCAGGTGGCCGCGGCGGCCTACATCGCGCGAGTCGAGATCAATCGCGCCAACGAAACGCGCGACGAAGCCCTGCGCGCGAACGAGCGGCTGAGGCGGGCGAACACGAGGCTTTCCGAAAAGCTGGGGCTTTACTAGGCCCGTCGCCATGAGGCTCTTGCGTGTCGCGCCGGGTAGGCCTCAGGAGCACACGGGCAGCGGACTCGAGAACACCTGGCGGATGATCGACTTCGTCACGTTCACGCCATTCACCGTGTAGTCGAGGGTCCCCGTGGTGCCGCTCGTGAAGCGAAACCGCATCGTCCCCACCTTGAAGGGGTTCACCGCGGTGGGCGAGAACGGCACCGCGTTGAACGCGGGTCCCGTCGTGCGATACAAGTCGCCGAGATACGAGCCGTCGCTCTGCTTCGCGCCGTTGGCGAGGACATACCACATGCCCTGGCGATTCGCCGCATAGGTGAAGAGCGTGGCGAAGATGACGTCGCCCTGGTGCGTCAAGTTGATGCCCCACCCGGACTCGGCGGGAATCCACCACATGTCCGTGTAGTTGGACACGGCGGCGCGGCTGTCGGTCGTGCCCACGCAATCGACGGCACGCGCGCCCACGGGCTGCTTCACGATTGCCTTCGTCACGTTGGCGCCGCTCACGCTGTAGGTGAGTGTCGCCGAGTTGCCTCCGGTGAAGGTGACCGTCATCGTGCCCACCATCAGCACGTCGGAGGAGGTGGAGGGCAGGAACGGAACGGCGTCGAAGGGCGAGCCTGTGGTGCGATAAAGATCCCCGGTGAACGTGGTGCCTGCGCCTTGCCGCGCGCCGTTCGCGAGAACGAGCCACATCGGATTGCCCGATAGGTCGTAGGTGAAGAGCGTGGCGAAGATGGTGTCGCCCTGGTGGTTCACGTTGAATCCCCAGCCGGACTCGAGCGGGTTCCACCACATCGACGTGTAGTTGGTGGCGCCGGCGCCAGCGCCGGGATTCAGGTAGGCGGCAAGCTCGGAATAGGCCAGGTCGAGGCGCGAATAGTTGTCGAAGAGGCTTTCGGGCGAGGCGAAGCAACTCGAGGGTCCGCCGAGCAAGCCGCCGCGCAGGCGGTAATCGGACTGCGCGCTGAGAGTGAAGATTCCCGAGCCGCTGCTTCCGCCTTCCGTGACGCCCGTCGCGATGGCGTTCCACCGCGCGGTGATGAAGCTTCCCGATAGGCCAGGGTAGGAGTCGAATCCGCCCATGGTACCGAGGCTCACCTTCTTCAAGTCGCCCGCCGGGTGGTGCACCGCGGTGAGCGCCGTGCCATTGGCCAGAGTAGTCGCGTCCCACCCCGCGTACACAGCGCCGCCCGGTGGGGCGTTGTTCAGGCGAAGCAGCAGGACGTCCGTCGGTTCGTTCGCATAAAGAAGCGTCGCGCCGCCGGGCACCTGGACATAGCTCGAGCTCACGACGCCGGAGCCGCACCCGGTCGCGTCGTAGAACCAGTGCGTGGTGAGCGTGCTCGCCGAGGCCTGCGTGTTGATGCAGTGGTTTGCCCCGTAGAAGTAAGGCGTGAGCGGCCCGCTGGCCGGATTCAGGAGCGTCCCGGTGCACAGGAAGGAGCTGCCGCCGGTCCCGTCGGAGAAGGTCATCCGCGCAACCGCGCGCCCGACCTGGGCGAGCGCCGCGTCGTTCGCGGAGCGGCAGATAAGGTCGACCTCGCAGTCTCCGGCGGCCTTCGCCTGGCTTTCGACGTTGGCGTCCGCCGGGCTCGCGAAGAGGTGCGAGACCTGGACGATGGAGAGCGATTCATCGGAAGCAAACGCGCCGGATGGGATGAAGACTTCGATCGTGGCCGTGTCCCCCTCCAGCACCGGGCTCCAATAGATTCCCGTGCCGGGCTTCACGTCGTCCGCGGAGAAAGGACCGTAGACCGTCTCCATGCGCGCGCTGCCCGCGAATCGGATCTCGGTGCCCGGCGCCATGCGCGCGGCGACGAGGCCCACGCGAAGCGCCCGCGCCGCGGGCGAAGTGACTTGCCAGTGCGCAACGAGGCCGCCCTCCACCCTCGCCCAGAGGAGCGCGGTGTGGCTCGCCTCGGGGTGCTGCTCGGCGCCGCGGCCGATGCCGATCTGCAGGCGTTTCAGCGGGTTCACGCGATTGGCGTGCCTGATGCCGTCGATCTCGGCCTGGTCGAGCGCGTCGAGGCGAAGGAGCGTGGCGGGCGCGGCGCCCACGGGCAGGCGCAGCGCCTCGAGCTTCGCGCTCTTAAGCGAATAGGGGGCGATCGCAAAGGAAGCCGTCTGGGCCGCGGCGAGGCCGGCGACTCCGAGCGCGGCAAGAGCGAGGCAAGCGGCCGCGATCGAGGATCGATAGAGGCGGGGCGTGAGCATCTGTACTCCTGGGCAAGTGCTGCATCCATTCTAGTCGAAGAGGCGCGCCTTGATATCATCCGGCTAACCGACGATAGGCCCCATGACCTCCCCATTCCCGAAATTCGACGCCGCCCTCAAGATCGCCGAGATCACGGCGATCCCGACATCCTTTCCCTTGCCCAAGGACAGCAACGTGCGCCTGGGCATCGGCCGCGCGGTCAAGCGCGACGCGGTCATCGTCAAGGTGAAGACCGAGTCCGGGATCATCGGCTTCGGTGAGTCCCACGCGGGGCGTGCCCCGGGCGCGGTCGCCGCGCTGATCAACACGACGCTGCGCACGCTCGTGCTCGGCATGGACGCGACCGATGTCGTGGGCGTGTGGAACCGCATATATTCCAGACAGCTCGCGAGCCACGGCATGGGCGCGGGATGCTCGCTCGCGATGAGCGGCCTCGACATGGCGCTCTGGGACATCCGCGGCAAGGCGGTGGGCTGGCCGCTCTACAAGCTCCTCGGCGGGGCGCAGAAGCCGATTCCCGCCTACGCGGGCGGCGTGTCGCTCGGCTTCCAGGATCCGAAGGACCTCCTTGCCGAAGCCAAGACCCACATCGACGCGGGCTACAAGGCGATCAAGCTGCGCCTGGGCGACAACGTGAAGGACGACCTGCGCCGCGTCGAGGCCGCGCGCGACGCGTTCGGCGACGACCTCGAGATCCTCACCGACGCCAACATCGGCTACACGCTCGAAGACGTGCGCCGCGTGATGCCGGTGCTGGAAGACCT
>JBDTXQ010000117.1:0-7585 GCA_040006115.1 Usitatibacter sp. | reverse complement strand
CCGGCGCTCGAGGCGATGGCGGGCGGCGCAGGATCGCACCTCGGCAGCGGCGGAATGCTCACCAAGGTGCTCGCCGCGCGCCGCGCGGCGCGAAGCGGCGCGCACACCGCGATCGCGTGGGGCGGGGAGCCCGATGTCCTTCTCAAGCTCTTCTCGGGCGAGGCCGCGGGCACGCTGCTCGTCGCGGAAACGGCGCCCGTCGCCGCGCGCAAGCAATGGCTCGCCGATCACCTGAAACCGTCCGGGCGCATCACGCTGGACGCGGGCGCGGTGAAGGCCGTGGTCGCCGACGGCAAGAGCCTGCTCGCGATCGGCGCGACCGCGGTGGACGGCCACTTCGAGCGCGGCGAGCTGGTGAGCGTCGCAACACCCGACGGGCGCGAGATCGCGCGCGGGCTGGTGAACTACGGCGCGACCGAGACCGCGCGCATCCTGCGCCGGCCGGCCGCCGAGATCGAGGCGATCCTCGGCTACGTCGCCGAGCCCGAGCTCATTCACCGGGACAACCTGGTCGTCCTCTGAGGTGCCGCGGATGGGCACTTTCGAGCGCTGTGTGGCGCTCGGCTGGCGCTGCGGTAGCGCGCGCGACGGCGCCCTCGCCCGGGGCACGCGCGAGGTAACCCGCATCCATCCCCCGAAAGTGCAGACTATTACGTTGACGCCCATGGGGGGTACCGCTAGCCTATGGGTGGCACGTCCCTCGCTTCCCCGAATTCCATAATAAGCATTGCAGGGAGTTTTCATGCGCACGCTACGCCTTCCCCTTTACTCGCCCGAGGCTCGCTACTCGCCTCTGGTCGCGGCCGTGGCGCTGGCACTGTCGCCCTGCGGAGCGCAAGCGGCGTCGTTCTTGGTCAAGAACAACGCGGACCTCGGGGCCAACTCCCTCCGGCAGGCGATCACTGACGCGAACGCGAGCTGCGCGAGCGGCGACAAGATCAATTTCGTCGGCGGGCCCTTCACCATCGCGGTAGCCACCGCGCTGCCGACCATCACTTGCCCCGGGCTCTCGATCAATGGCGACGGCTCGAATATCGTCGCCTCTGGCCCGATCTCCGGCGATGGGCTCGCCGCCAGCACGAGCCCCCCGGTTTCCGTGAGCAACCTCGATGTGTCCGGATTCACCTATGGAAGCTGCTTGGCTGGTGCCATCGACTCGACCGGCACGAAGGTTCACGGCTGCAGCACCGGCATCACCACCGCCAACGGCGCGAAGGTGATCGGCAACCAGGTGTATTCGAATAATAACAACGGGATCTACGTTTCCTACGGCGGCGCCACGATCGACGGCAATACCGTCTACGCCAACGCGAGCAACGGCGTCGAAGTCCAATCCGGATCGGCCACCATCGTGCGCAACACGATCGGCCTGGACAAGAGCGGCTTGCGCAGCGGCAACGGCAGCAGCGGCGTGTATCTGAGCTTCAGCGCTTCCACGGTGAGCGACAACACCATTTCCGGTAACGCGACCGGCGTCAATATCGACAACGACCAGGGCTCCACGATCTCGGGCAACAGGATCGGCACCAATGCGAGCGGCACCTCCCTCTCGGATGGCGGCAGCGGCACCACCGGCAACACGTTCGACGGCATCCACCTGAACAGCAGCTTTTCCTACGGCACGTCGATTTCCGGGAACACGATCGCCGGCAGCGGGCTCGCGGTGGATCTCAACAATTTCTCCAGCGTCTCGGTGACCGGGAATTTCATAAATACCGACGGCGCCGGCACGGGCTTCCTCGGCGGCAGCAACGGCATCGAGACCTATTGCGGCTCGGGGATCACGGCCAACGGCAACGTGATAGCGACCGATTTTGGCGGAACGGGCATTCGCATGCTCGCCTCCGGAGGGTCCTCGACCGTCTCGGCGAACAAGATCGGCCTCTCGGGCGACGGCGTCACGCCGCTCGGCAACAACTCCTATGGCGTGATCCTCGACTCCGCGTTCTGCGGGGACACTTCCATTCCGTCGCTCTCAAGTTCGGTCACGATCGATGGCAACACGATTGGCAACCAGACCGTCTACGGCGTGGGCCTCCTTTACGGCGCCGACAACATAACGGTGAGCGGCAACACCATCAAGAACGCCCGCGTCACCGGCGTTCGGATGCTGCGCGTGACCGGGAGCATCACCGGCAACACGGTGAGCGGCAACACCATCCAGGCGAACGGCGACGGCATCCAGCTGAACGCCGACCTCGCCGACATCGTCGGGAACAGCATCATCGGCAACACCGGCGCCGGTGTCTCCATGGGCAACGCGAACACGGCGAACATCACCGGCAATACCATCAGCGCCAACGCCAGCTACGGCATCGACCTGCAGGTGGGCGTGAACAACCAGATGATCGGCAACCTCATCTCCGGCAATGCCGGCTCGATCCTCCCCGCCGCCGGACAGAAGAACATCAACCTCGCATTCCCGGGCTCGCCCCGCCCGATCAACAGCGGCGGCCCCAACAACGGCCAGAACTATCCGGTGATCAACTCCGTGGTGCGCGACATCGGCAACAACTGGACGCTCGTCTCGTTCACGCTCGACGCTCCGGTCGGCACTTATCAGGTCGACATTTTCGGCAACAACCCGGCGACCACGGTGCCCGGCGGAAACGTTGCGCTCGGCAACACCTTCCTGCCCATCGGGGTCGCGGGCCCCACGTCCGGCTCGTTCGCGATTCCGGGCCTCAGCGCCGACTCGATCTCGCTCCTCGCGACGCACGTGGCGAGCATGGAGACTTCCGAGTTCTCCCCGGTGGTGAACGCGGCAGGAGTTCCCGGCGTGTCGATCTCGCCCCCGTCGCTTGATTTCGGCACTGTCGCCGTCGGCGCCAACAGCGGCACCCGGACGATCACGATCACCTCCAACGGCTCCGCCGATTACCGCATCGACGCCGCGGGCGACGCCACCTGCACCGGTGGAGCGATCTGCAGCAGCGGACAGTTCACCTGCACGACGACCTGCGCCCCGGGCGTCTATACGCCGGGCCAGGCATGCCAGGTGGCCGCCTCCTTCCACCCTCTCGCCACCGGGCCGTTCTCGACGACGATCGCACTGTGCGACAACGTCACCGATTACTCGAAGGGCCCGTCGCGCACGATCACGATCTCTGGAAACGGCGTGGTCGCGCCATCGGCGGTGCGCGTGGACATCGATCCGATCGCCTTCGACTTCGGCTCGGTGCTCCTCGGCCAGACGAGCACGGCTCGCACGTTCACGATCCGCAACAGCGCTGCATCGAGCGCGAACGTCAGCTCGGTGACCGGCAGCCCGGGATTCATCGTCAACACGTCGAGCTGCGGCGGAACGCTCCCGGCAGGCGCGAGCTGCCTCGCGACCGTGTCGTTCACTCCGACTCGGTTGGGATCGATCAGCGGCCTGCTCACGGTCGCGGGGACCAGCGCCACGCTGGGAACCGCGTCCCTTTCCGGCGCGGGCGTGCAACAGGTCACGCTCGACCTGCCGACGGCGATCGATTTCGGCGCCTATACGTCAGGCGCGGCGGCACTGCGCCAGACCGTGACGCTGCGCCCGAGCGGCAACGCGGTGCTGTCGATCGCTAGCCTCTTCGTGACCGGCCCCTTCGCTCTCGGCAACGGGTGCCCGCCGAGCCTCCTGCCCGGTGACTCCTGCACAGTCACGCTCGACTTCTCGGCGCCGGTGGTTGGCGACTACCAGGGCTCCCTGGTGATCGCCACCAACGCGGTCGGGGGATCGGGCGCCATCGCGCTGACCGCGCACACGGTGGCCGCGCCCGTGCCGCAGATCCAGGTGACTCCCACCTCCATCGGATTCGGCGATCGCCTCCTCGGAGTCGCGAGCCCGACGCAACGCGTGACCATCACCAATGTGGGCAACGCGGCGGCCACCCTCGCGATTCCGACCACGACCAACGGCGACTTCCTGGTGACCAGCACGTGCGGTAGCGCTCTCCTGCCCACGGCCACGTGCTTCGCGGACGTCTCGTTCAGGCCGGTGGGCTTCGGCCCGCGCTCGGGCCAGCTCCTGGTGAACAGCAACGCCCCGGTGAGCCCGATCGCGGTAGGGCTCAGCGGAAGAGGCTGTCCGCCGGTGCTCTCCTCGATGAACCGGCAGAGCGGGCAAAGAGGCTGCGCGCCGTGACAGAAGGGCGCGGCCCCGCGGCCGCGCCCGCCGCTTTCCAGCACTGAGGCGGGATGGCCCGTGTCCTGTGCGCCTGGGAATTCGGCGGCGACCTCGGCCACATCCGCCGGCTGATTCCCATCGCCCTGGAGCTGCGGGCCTCGGGGCACGAGGTCTGCGTCGCGTTTCGCGACAGCGCGTTCCTCGAGAGCGCGCGCGCCGAAGGATTCGAAGCCTTCATCGCGCCACTGCTACGCGCCCCGCGCATGGCGAGCCAATCGCCGCTGAGCTTCTCCGACATCCTCCTGAACCTCGGCTACGACGACGCTCGCAGCCTGGCGGGAGCGCTGCGCGCGTGGCGCTCCTTCTACGAACTCGTCGCGCCCGACGTCGTGGTGGCCGACTACGCGCCGACCGCGCTCATCGCCGCGCGCGAGGCGCGCATCCGCCGCGTGACGGTGGGAAGCGGCTTCTCGTCGCCGCCGCTGCGCGATCCTCTCCCCGCGCTGCGCCCGTGGATCGCGACCGATACCAACGTGCTTCGCGCGCTCGACGACCGCCTCGCGGCGAGCGTGCGCGCGGCGCTGGGCGCCGCGTCCCGCCCCCTAGAGCCAGCGCGCGAGCTCTTCGAAGCCGATGCCCATCTCGTCTGCACCTTTGCCGAGATCGATCCCTTCGGGCCCCGGGACGACGTCGAATACCCAGGGCCGCAGGCCGATGGAATCGCGGGACCCAGCATCGAGTGGAACACCGATGACGCCACGCGGGTATTCGCGTATCTCAAGCCCCGCGATCCGCGCTTCGACGCGGTGCTCGCCGGACTGCGCGCGCTCGACGCGGAGGTGATCGTCGCGGCGCCCGGTCTCGCCGCGGAGCTCGCGCGCGCCGCGTCGACGCCGCGGATGCGCGTCGTGGGCGCCCCGGTGAACCTCGATCCGCTCCTCGCCCGCGCGACACTCTGCGTCTCGCACGCCGGACCCGGGCTCGCGGCGCGCGCGCTCGCCGCCGGCGTGCCGATGGCGCTGCTGCCGCAGCAGCTCGAGCAATTCCTCATCGCGCGGCGCATCGCCGCGGGCGGCAGCGCGGCGATGTTGTCTCCCGAGGACGCCGCGCCCGATTTCGTCGCGTGGCTCGCCGCCCTCGTTGCCCGCAACGACTTGCGCGAAGCGGCCGCGCGCAATGCGCGCGCCCACCGCCACCACTCATTCGCGGACGCGACGAAGAGCGCCGCCGCGCGCATCTCGGCAGTGGCGGCCTCCTAGGCGATGGCGCGCATCGCGTTCGCGTGGGAGCTGGGCGGCGAGCTCGGGCACGCGATGGCGTGCAACGCCCTCGCCCGCGTGCTGCATGGGCGCGGACATCGTATCGCGTTTATCTTCCGCGAGCTCCACCAGCTCTCGTTCCTCACCGACACCGCGGCCTATGACATCTTCCAGGCGCCGGTGTCGGTGAGCGAAGGTCACGGCGTGCCCATTCCCGCGAGCTTCGCGGAGATCCTCGCAGGCTGCGGCTATGATCGCCCCGAGCACCTCGCGGGGCTGCTCGGCGCATGGATCGCGTTGCTGGACCGATGCAAGCCCGACATCGTGGTAAGCGATTTCTCGCCGACTGCCTTGCTCGCCGCGCGCATTCTGGGGCTGCGCCGCGCGAGCTTCGGTAACGGCTTTTCCATTCCGCCGCGCCTCACGCCGTTACCGGCCTTTCGCTTCGACCAGCCGGTGCCCCCCGAGCGCGTTGCGCAGGCCGACGCGCGCGCCCTGGCGAGCGTGAATGGCGCCCTCGCGCGCTTCGCAGCCGCCCCGCTTGCAACCCTCGCCGAGCAGTTCGAGACCGACGAGGATTTTCTCAACACGTTTCCGGAGCTCGACGCCTACGGCGTGCGGCCCGAGGCAGGCTATTGGGGACCGCGACTCAGCGTCGATGCCGGCGCCACCGTCCACTGGCCAGCCGGCACCGGAAAGCGCGTGCTCGTCTATCTGAAGAGGGACCTGCCCGCGCTCGACGCCCTGATCGATGCGCTCGCGCGCGGACCCCACCGCGTCGCCGCCTTCATCCCCGAGCTCGAGGGCGCGCGCCGCGAGCGCCTCGCAGGCCCCGCGCGCATCGTTTCGCAGCAACCGATGCGCCTCGCGCCGCTGCTCGGCGAATGCGATCTCTTCGTGAGCCAGGGCGGCAATGTTTCCGTCGGCACGTTGATGTCGGGCGTGCCGCAGCTCGTTTTCCCGTCGCAATACGAGCAATACCTCACGGCGCGGCGCCTCGAGCAGATCGGCGCCGGCTCGTGGCTCGCGCCCGACGCGCCCCCGCAGGCGGTGGCGCAGGCGCTCGAGCGCGCGCTCCTCGAGCCGCGCTACGCCGCGGCGGCGAAGGCATTCGCGCGGCGGTATCCGAAATACTCGGCGCCCGAGCAGCAGCGGCGCATGGTGCTGCGCATCGAGGAAATCGTCACGCGGCCCTCGCGTTGGCCCGCATTGCCGCGGCCGGGGGCTACGCCTATACTCACGCCCACTTGAGGCAAGGAGAGCATCTCGATGAACATCGTGGATCGCGTGAAGAAGATCATCCTGCAACCGAAGCAGGCGTGGCAGGTGATCGACGGCGAGACGCACACCGTGCAGGGCCTCTACACCCAGTACGTGATGATCCTCGCCGCGATTCCCGCGGTCTGCGGCTTCATCGGTTTCTCGCTCATCGGGATCGGCGTCTTCGGCGCCACCTACCGAGTGCCGATCGCCCCGGGCGTGGCGCACATGGTGGTGCAGTACATCCTCTCGCTCGGCATGGTGTACGTGTTCGCGCTCATCATCGACGCGCTGGCGCCGAGCTTCGCGAGCCAGAAGAACTTCAACCAGGCGCTCAAGGTGGCGGCATTCATGCTGACGCCCGCGTGGATCGCGGGGATCTTTTCCATCATCCCGGCGCTCTCGATCATCGGCGCGCTGCTCTCCCTCTACAGCCTCTACCTGCTGTTCGTGGGCCTGCCGATCCTCATGAAGACGCCGCAGGACAAGTCGATCCCGTACACGGTCGTGGTGATGATCGCGGCGATCGTCATGGCCGTGGTGATCGCGGCGATCGTCGGGCTCACCATGCCCGGGCCGGTGCGCGGTTTCTAGCGTCGCGCATTCCAGCCGCTGATCGCCTCATCGAAGTGGGGGTGAAGCTCGACCCGGCGATCGTTCCTTGGGACGGGAGGCAGCCTCCCCTTCGAAAGGACCTCGATGCCCCGGCTCGGCCTTCATCCCGAGTTCGATGGATGGCGCAGAAGCCTCTCCTGAGCGACGCTAACTACGCGTCCCCGGCCGCCGGGGTCGGCGTGAAGTTGGGCTGCACGATGCGCGGGCCGCGCGGATGCTTGCGCCTGCGCCCGTAAGGCGAGAACCCCACGGCGCGCGGCACAACCTCGAGGAAGCCCGCAAGCTGCTCCAACGCGAGCCGGTAGGACTCGCGCTTGAATTCGATCACGGCCTCGAGCGGCACCCAGTA
>JBDTXQ010000116.1:0-7602 GCA_040006115.1 Usitatibacter sp. | reverse complement strand
GGGGCCGATCTTCTCAAATGTTCGATGCGCAGCGCCGCCGGGGGATGCGAATCATACACCAGCGAATGCAGCGGATCGGGAGTGAGGGTGGACGCGTTGTCGCGATAGAGCTTGGCGAGCGCGCTCGCCAGGTCCGCGGCCGCGGCGAGCTGCGCGGCGAAGGCGTCGGCCTCGAATTCCTGGCGCCGGGCGAGGAGGCTCGCGAGCGGCTGGAACGGGAAGGTGAAGACCGGGATGGTGAGCGCGAAACCCGCCAGCGCCGCGCCGATGTGCGGTCCCGGAAGACCGAGCGCCTCGTAGAACGCGGGCTCGCGGTAGAGCCAGCCGACGAGCGCGAGGAGCAGGAGCGCGAGGGCGAAGCGCACTGCAAGCAGGCGCGGGATGTGCCCGCGCGCGAAATGGCCGAGCTCGTGCGCGAGCACCGCCTCGATCTCCGGGGTGCTGAGGCGGTCGATCAGCGTATCGAAGAAGACGATGCGCTTCTCGGCGCCGAAGCCCGTGAAGTACGCGTTGCCGTGGCTCGAGCGGCGCGAGCCGTCCATCACGAACAGGCCCTTGGCGTGGAAGCCGCATCGCTCGATGAGCGACTCGATGCGCCTCCTCAGGTCGCCTTCCTCGAGGGGCGTGAAGCGGTTGAAGAGCGGCGCGATCCAGCGCGGGAAGACCATCACGAGGATCACGGTGAAGGCAATCCAGGCGAGCCACGTGTAGAACCACCAGTAGGGCCCCGCGGCCCGCACCAGCCAGAATACGGCGAGCAGGAGCGGCGTGCCGAGCGCCACGGCGAGGAGCGTGCCCTTGGCGAGGTCGATCGCGAAGAGCCTGGGCGTCGTGCGATTGAACCCGTAGCGCGACTCCACGGTGAAGGTCCGCCAGATGTCGAAGGGAAGCGCGAGGAGCGTGATCGTGAGGAGCACGCCGAACACGGTGGCGAGCTCCCGCACGTAGCCCTCGCCGAAAGCGCGCTCCGAAAGCTGGTCGATGGCCGCGATGCCGCCGCCCACCGTGAGGGCGAGGAGCACCCCCGCGTCGATCACGAGGGTCTCGACCAAGCCCCCGCGCTGCTTGTCGCGCGTGTAGTCGGCGGCCTTGCGATGCGCTTCCAGGGAGATGAAGGCGGCGAAATCGTCGGGCACGCGATCGCGGTGCAGCGCCACGTGCCGCATCTGCCGCACGCCGAGCAGCGTCCGCCACGCGAGGGCCGCTGCGACGAAGACGCAGAACACGAGGCTGAAGGCGGGGGCGGTCACGGGGATCGGCAGCTTCCGGGCTGTATTTGGAGAAGGCGGAGCGGGCGTGACACAATCTGCACCCGCATTTCGCGGATGCGAAGGCTCAAGTGGCGCTCGACAAGACCCCGCTGGTTTGGATAGACATGGAGATGTCGGGCCTCGTTCCCGACCGCGACCGCATTCTCGAGGTGGCGATGGTGGTCACCGACGCGCAGTTGAACACCATCGCCGAGGCGCCGGTCTACGTGCTGCACCAGCCCGACGAGGTGCTCGAGGCGATGGACTCTTGGAACAAGTCTACCCATGGCAAGTCGGGCCTGATCGACAAGGTGCGCGCCTCGACGTTCAACGAGGCCGAGGTCGAGAAGCGGTTGATCGAATTCCTGAAGCCCATCGTCGGCGAGCGCATGGCCCCCCTTTGCGGCAACACGGTGCACCAGGACCGACGCTTCATGGCGCGCTACATGACCGCCTTCGACGCGTACCTGCACTACCGGATCATCGACGTGTCCACGCTGAAGGAACTCGCCAGGCGCTGGCGCCCGGAGGTGCTCGCCGGGGTCGCGAAGGAGGGCAGGCACGAGGCCCTCGCCGACGTGTATGAATCAATCGAGGAGCTGCGCCATTACCGGCAGCACTTCCTGCGCGCGGAGCCCGACCCCGGCCCCGGCTGAACCCTCAGTCATCGCGCGCCCAGTCGCGCGAACGCGCCACCGCGCGCTTCCAGCCGTCTAGCTTCGCGCCCGCGGCCTCGCGCGAGATCGCCGGCTCGAACACGCGATCGCGCGACCATAGCGAGGCGATCTCGGCCTCATCCTTCCAGAAGCCCACCGCAAGCCCGGCGAGATAGGCCGCCCCGAGCGCGGTGGTCTCGGTCACGCGCGGGCGCACCACCGGCACGCCGAGGAGGTTGGCCTGCATCTGCATGAGGAGGTTGCTCGCGGTGGCGCCCCCGTCCACGCGCAGCTCCTTCAGCGCGATCGCGGAGTCCCCGGCCATGGCCTCGATCAGCTCCGCGCTCTGGAACGCGATGGCTTCGAGCGTCGCGCGGGCGAGGTGAGCGCGCGCGGTGCCGCGCGTGATTCCGACGATGGTGCCGCGGGCGCGGGGATCCCAATAGGGCGCGCCGAGGCCCGAGAGCGCGGGCACGAAATGCACCCCGCCCGTGTCCGGCACGCTCGCGGCGAGCGCGTCGATGTCCGAAGCGCGCTCGATGAGGCCCAGCCCGTCCCTCAGCCACTGGATCGCGGCGCCGGCGATGAAGACGCTGCCCTCGAGCGCGTAGGCGACGCGGCCCTCGCGTTGCCATGCAACGGTCGCGAGCAGCCGGTTCTTCGAGATCGACGGCGCAGCGCCCGTGTTCATGAGGAGGAAGCAGCCGGTCCCGTAGGTGTTCTTCGCCATGCCGGCCTCGTGGCACGCCTGGCCGAAGAGGGCGGCCTGCTGGTCGCCGGCGATCCCGGCAAGCGGGATGCCCGAGGGCAGGCCCTCGCACGCGGACTCGGCGATGCGCGCGCTCGACGGCACGACACGGGGCAGCACCGCGCGCGGAATGCCGAGGATCGCGAGGAGCTCCTCGTCCCAGTCGAGCTTGTGGATGTCGAAGAGGAGCGTGCGCGATGCGTTGCTCACGTCGGTGACGTGCGCGGCCCCCGCCGAGAGCTGCCACGCGAGCCACGAATCGACGGTGCCGAAGGCGAGCTCGCCGCGCTCGGCACGCTCCCTCGCTCCGGCGACGTTGTCGAGGAGCCAGGCGAGCTTGGTGCCGGAGAAGTAGGCATCGAGCAGGAGGCCGGTCTTGCGGGTAAAGGTGTCCTCGTGGCCGGCCTGTCGCAGAGCGTCACATCGGGACGCGGTGCGGCGGTCCTGCCACACGATGGCGTTGGCCACGGGACGCCCGGTCGCGCGCTCCCAGAGGAGCGTGGTCTCGCGCTGGTTGGTGATGCCGATGGCGCCCACGTCGCGGGCCGCGAGCCCTGCCACGCCGAGGGCTTGGGCCGCCACATCGCGTTGCGTGCGCCAGATCTCGAGCGGATCGTGCTCGACCCAGCCGGGTTGCGGGAAAATCTGGCGGAATTCTTGCTGGGCACTACCCAGGACGCGCCCGTCACGCCCGAAAGCGATGGCGCGCGAGCTCGTCGTGCCCTGGTCGAAGGCGAGTATGGCCTTCATGAACTATGCCCCGAAGTCCGATGTTTTGGTTTTTGCGGCGATGATACGTTAAGATTCAAGGGTAACTGACCGGAATCTCCGGGGGGTTCCGTGGGACTACTAGACGATCTCAAAAAGCAGGCTGACGCGCTCAAGGCCCAGGACACCGACAAGACGGAGAGCCTGCGCTCGACCGCGGTCGCCGTCGACCATTCGCTGCGTCGAACCTTCCTCTATCTTAACGACCTGGGCAAGCAGCTGAACGTCGTGCAGATGCCGAGCCCGTTCGCCTTCGACCTGCCCACGGTCGGCAAGATCGACGGCCTCGTCATCAAGGATTTCTTCTGCGACTTCCGCTCCAAGCACTTCATCGACAAGGACTACTACGGCGAGGTGCACGTCGCCTACCGCTGCTGGTCCGACAAGATCCTCGCGATCAAGAAGGGCCCGGACGACATGGAGAAATTCCGTGACGTGCTGTGGCAGTCGAACATCGAGCACGCCAGCGAGCAGTTCAGGAACGAGCGCAAGGTGATCACGCACGAAGTCTTCAAGGTGAAGTGCGACTTCCGCGTGCAGGCCAAATTGGAGGGCGACCACGAGACCGGCAGGCTCAAGATCGTCACCAAGAACGTCGAGGGCTTCAGTGTCGACCTCTACAACCTCCTCGCCCTCGAGATGAACGACCAGGGCGTCGAGGAGTTCGCCAAGCACTTCATCGGCAGGCCCAACCGCTGGCCGGAGCTGGTGAAGCGCTCGGTGCTGAGCCAGCGCGCCCCCGCCGCCGCGCCCAAGCCGAAGGCGGATCCGAGCTACGCGATCCACAAGACGCCCGAGCCGCCTCCCGCCGAGGAGAAGCGGGGCTTCCTGGGGTCGCTGAAGTCGATCATCAAGAAGGACCTGTAGTTCCCCTTTCCTTCGAGCGGAACGCCGCGATGGCACAGCTCCTGGTCCTGGTCGGCACGCGCAAGGGCCTCTTCATTCTCGGTTCGGATGGCACACGCCGCTCTTGGTCCATCGACGGACCCCATTTCCTCGGCCAGGTCGTGAACCACGCGGTCCTCGACCCTCGCGACCAACGCACGCTCCTCGCCGCGGTGCGCGCGGGCCACCTCGGGCCGACGGTGTATCGCTCCGAAGATGCCGGGAAATCGTGGGCCGAGGCGAAGGCGCCGCCAGCGTTCCGCAAGGCTGCGGAGGGCGAGCGCGGCGAAACGGTGAGCCACGTCTTCTGGCTCACGCCGGGGCACACGTCGCAGCCCTCGCGCTGGTACGCGTGCACCTCGCCGCCCGGCCTCTTCGTCTCCGACGACGCGGGTCGCACATGGAGCGGCGTCGCGGGCTTCAACGAGAACCCAGAGCGCATCAAGTGGTGCGGCGGCCTTCAGGATGCGCCGCCCGACGGCGCCACGCTGCACTCGCTCCACGTCGATCCGTTCGACGCGAAGCACCTCTACATCGGCATTTCGGTGGGCGGCGTGTTCGAGTCGCGCGACGCGGGCGCCAGCTGGGCGCCTCTCAACGCGGGCGTTGCCGCGGATTTTCTTCCCGATCCCGATGCGCCGTACGGGCAAGATCCCCATTGCCTGCGCGTGCATCCCGCGGTGCGCGACGTGGTCTACCACCAGAACCACTGCGGCATCTATCGGCTCGATCGCGGCGCGAATCGCTGGCAGCGCATCGGCGCCAACATGCCGAAGGACATCGGCGACATCGGCTTTCCTCTCGCGCTGCACCCGCGCGACCCGAAGACGCTGTGGGTATTTCCGATGGATGGCGGCACCGTGTGGCCGCGCATGCCGATCGGCGGAAGGCCCGCGGTGTACGGCTCGCGCGACGCCGGTGCGAGCTGGAAGCGCCTCGACGGGGGGCTTCCGGCGGACCAGGCGTGGTTCACCGTGAAGCGCCAGGCCATGACCCACGACGCGCTCGATCCGCTGGGCCTTTACTTCGGCACCACCTGCGGCGAGATCTGGGCGAGCTTCGACGAGGGCGCGCACTGGCAATGCCTGCGCGCCCATCTCCCGCACGTGTATTCGGTCGAGGTCGCGTCGGTGGCATGAAGGTCGTCCTGCCGACGCCGCTCGCCGAATACACCGCGCACCGCCGCGAAGTCGAGGCCGAAGGCGCGACGTTAGCCGAGCTCCTCGCCGATCTCGACCGGCGTTATCCCGGGATCCGCTTCCGCGTGATCGACGAGCAGGATGCGATCCGCCCCCACATCAAGATCTTCGTGAATCGCGCGCAGGCCGATGGAATCGCACGGCCCCTCGCCCCCTCGGACGAGGTGCTCGTTGTCGCGGCCCTGTCAGGTGGCTGATGTACCATGACCCCACAAAACAAAACCCTGAGGAGAGAGCCTTCATGATTCGCAAATCCCTCTTCGCGTCCTGCGCGCTGTGGCTCGCTTTCGCTGCGACCGCGGTGCAGGCGCAGACGGAAATCCAGTTCTGGCATGCCATGGGCGGCGCGCTCGGCGACAAGGTGAACGAGCTCGCGGCCAACTTCAACAAGTCGCAGCCCGATTACAAGGTGGTGCCGAGCTACAAGGGCAGCTACCCCGAGTCGATGACGGCGGCGATCGCGGCATACCGCGCCGGCAACGCGCCGCAGATCCTGCAGGTGTTCGAGGTCGGTACCGCGACCATGATGGGCGCCAAGGGCGCGATCGTGCCGGTGGCGAAGATCATGAAGGACGCCGACGAGCCGTTCAACCCGAAGGCCTACCTGCCCACGGTGGCCGGCTACTACACCGATTCGAAGGGCAACATGCTGTCGTTCCCCTTCAACAGCTCCACCATCGTCTTCTACATCAACAAGGACGCCTTCAAGAAAGCCGGCCTCGATCCAAGCAAGGCGCCGCGCACCTGGAAGGAATTCAATGCCGCCGCCGAGAAGCTGAAGGCCGCCGGCCAGCAGTGCGTGTACACCACGGGTTGGCCGTCGTGGATGCACATCGAGAACTTCTCCGCCTGGCATAACCTGCCGATCGGCACGAAGGAAAACGGCATGGCCGGCACGGATACCGTGTTCACGATCAACTCGCCGCAGCACGTGCGCCACCTCACCATGCTGGGCGACATGGCGAAGAAGGGCCTGTTCACCTACGCGGGACGCACCAACCAGGCCGAGGCCAAGTTCTCGAGCGGCGAATGCGCGATGCTCACGTCGTCCTCCGGCGCCCAGGCCAACATCCGCCGCAACGCGAAGTTCGAGTGGTCGGTAAACTTCATTCCCTATCACGACGACATCGCAGGCGCCCCGCAGAACTCCATCATCGGCGGCGCATCGCTCTGGGTGATGGGCGGCAAGACCAACAACTCGTACAAGGGCGTGGCCAAGTTCCTCGCCTACCTCTCAAGGCCCGAGGTCCAGATGGACTGGCACACCAGCACGGGCTACGTGCCGATCACCCAGGCCGCCTACGAGATGACACGCAAGTCCGGCTACTACGAAAAGAACCCCGGCGCCGACATCGCCATCAAGCAGCTCACCAACAAGACCCCGACCGCCAACTCGAGGGGCCTGCGCTTCGGCAACTACGTGCAGGGCCGCGAGGTGTTCGAGGAGGAGATGGAAGGCGTCTTCGCCGGCAAGAAGGACGCGAAGACCGCGCTCGACGAGGCGGTGAAGCGCGGCAACGAGATCCTGCGCAAGTTCGAGTCGTCGAACCGCAACTAGCGACCTGGGCAGGGGGCCGCGGCCGCGGCCCCTTTTCCTTCCGTCATGGAAAAGAAGGTCGTCTTCCAGTCCGCGTGGCTTCCCTACGCGCTCCTCGCGCCGCAGATCGCGGTGACCGTGATTTTCTTCTTCTGGCCCGCGGCCCAGGCGGTCTACTGGTCCTTCCTGCTGCAGGACGCGTTCGGGCAGAGCACGCAGTTCGTCTGGCTCGACAACTACACCGACCTCTTCAAGAGCCAGAGCTACCTCGACTCGTTCAAGGTGACCGCGATCTTCAGCGTGTGCGTCGCGGGGGCCGGCATCGCGATCTCGCTCCTGCTCGCGACCATGGCCGACCGCGTGCTGCGCGGGGCCCTTGCGTACAAGACGCTGCTCATCTGGCCCTACGCGGTGGCGCCTGCGGTGGCCGGAGTCCTGTGGGCGTTCCTGTTCGCGCCCTCCATCGGCATCGTCACCTGGCTCCTGCGGCGCTGGGGCGTCGATTGGAACTGGATCATCAACGGCGACCAGGCGATGCTGCTGGTGGTGATCGCGGCGA